>NZ_JBFRGW010000067.1:0-14889 GCF_052115545.1 Microvirga sp. 2MCAF35 | reverse complement strand
GGTAGCGTCCCGGGAGGTGGTGTAGGAGCGGGCCGCGAGGGCGGCATGCGAAGCTCCCCATAGCGCAGCATGCCGCCTGTGAGGTGGTCATCGCCAGTCTTCGGTTAGAGTTTGGGTTGCGACACCTGACCCTGACCCCGGAGACGACGATGACCAACGAGAGAATGGCCCTGATCGAGCTGATCGAAAAGGGGGCCGATGCCGATCTGATCCGTGACATGCTCGCCTTTGCGGCCGAGCGCCTGATGAATCTGGAGGTGGAGGCCCTGACCGGTGCTCCAGCCGGCACGCGCAGCCCGGATCGCCTCACTCATCGCAACGGCTACCGCGAGCGCGCTTGGGACACCCGCGCCGGCCGGATCGATCTCGCGATCCCCAAACTGCGCAAGGGCTCCTACTTCCCGGCTTTCCTCGAGCCGCGCCGCACGGCCGAGAAGGCGCTCACCGCCGTGATCCAGGAGGCCTATGTCCACGGCATCTCGACCCGCTCGGTGGACGATCTCGTCAAAGCCATGGGCGCATCCGGCATCTCCAAGAGCCAGGTCTCCCGGCTGTGCGAGGAGATCGACGAGCGGGTCAACGCCTTTCTCTCCCGGCCGCTCGAGGGCGAATGGCCGTACCTGTGGATCGATGCCACCTATCTGAAGACGAGAGAGGCCGGCCGGATCGTCTCCACGGCCGTGATACTGGCCGTGGGCGTCAGCAGCGATGGCCGGCGCGAGGTGCTGGGGATCGCCACCGGCGCCTCGGAGGCCGAACCGTTCTGGACCGCCTTCCTGCGCTCTCTGGCTGACCGGGGCCTGCGCGGCGTGAAGCTGGCGATTGCCGACGATCACAAGGGCCTGCGGGCCGCGGCTTCCCGGGTCTTCCATGCCTCGCACCAGCGCTGTCGGGTTCATTGGATGCGCAATGCCATGGCGCATCTGGCCCCGAAGCAGCGCCCGGCCGTGGTGGCGATGCTCAAGACGATCTTCGCCCAGGAGACTGCCGAAGCGGCCAGAGAGCAATGGAGCTCGGTAGCCGAGGCCCTGCGCGAGCGCTGTCCCGAGTGGGCGGTGAGCCGGCGCTACATGTCGCTGGAAAGTCTGAGTTCGTTGAGCGATGATCCCGTTCGCAGGCTGTCGGCCGTGACCGCCTGAGCAACCCGGCTCAGCCGAGGACTGGCGCTCTTACACCACGCCACGGGACACGATCGCTTAGAAGCGCTGCAATTTCAGGGAAATAAATGGCGGAGAGGGGGAGATTCGAACTCCCGATACGGTTGCCCGTATGCCGCATTTCGAGTGCGGTGCATTCAACCACTCTGCCACCTCTCCGGGGTGCGAAGGCCTTGGGCCCGCTGGTTGAGGCCGGGTGGATATCATGGGCTTGGCGGGTCTTCAAGCACCAAAAGCAAGGTTTTTGATTGACAAATGCAGGGGCCGCCCGTAGGTAGGCGTCCTCTATGAACGGGCACGAGTGCCTGCTCATATCCATGCGGCAGCACACGCTGCCGTGAACCGAAGCCGGAAACTGCCAAAAAGCCAATCCGGTGGGGCTTCCCCACTGAGACTTGGGTTTGAACACGAGGATCAAGATGTTCGCAGTGATCAAGACCGGCGGCAAGCAGTATCGCGTTGCCGCCAACGACGTCATCACCGTCGCCACGCTCGCAGGCGAGCCTGGCACCGCCGTCACCTTCGACCAGGTTCTCATGGTCACGAACGACGGCTCGACCCAGGTGGGCGCCCCCCTCGTCGAGGGCGTGACCGTGGCAGGCGAGGTGGTGGAACACACCCGCGGCGAGAAGGTCATCTCCTTCAAGAAACGCCGTCGCCAGAATTCGCGCCGCAAGCGCGGGCATCGCCAGGACTACACCGTGGTGAGGATCACCGAGATCCTCGCCGGTGGCGCGAAGCCCAAGAAGGCTGCGGCCAAGAAGACCACCAAGGCTGCGGCTGACGAAGCTGCGCCGGCCACCGCTGAATAAGCGCAGGCATCACACAGGAACACGGGAGTAACCCATGGCTCACAAAAAAGCAGGCGGTTCGTCTCGCAACGGCCGCGACTCCGCAGGCCGTCGTCTGGGCGTCAAGAAGTTCGGCGATCAGCAGGTTGTCGCTGGCAACATCATTATTCGTCAGCGCGGCACGAAATGGCATGCCGGCGCCAATGTCGGCATGGGCAAAGACCACACCCTCTTTGCCACGGCCAATGGCCGAGTCCGATTCCTTACGCGTCAAGGCCGAGCTTTCGTATCGGTCGTACCGGCCCAAGAGGCCGCAGAATAAACGGCAAGAGCGAAACGAAGGAGCTCCTGCCGGCATCACACCGACCCGGCGGGAAAGAGCTCCAGAAAAGGCCTTAAAAAGCCAAGCTCCAATCCGAAATCGACAGGGGAGGTGGGATGTCCACCTCCCCTTCGTCATTTTCCGGGCCCAGGGAGGGCCCAACGGATCGGAGCAAGACGATGTTTCCCGACCTCACCCGTGACGATGTTTTCCGCCTCGAGACCCGCGGCCTGTGGCTGCGCTGGGCCCGTCTCGCGGATGCCCAAGCCATCGTACGCCTTGCCGGTGAGAAATCGGTCGCGGAGATGACGGCGCGCATTCCGCATCCGTATCACCCGGACGATGCCGAGCGATTTATCTTCATGTCCCGGCGGTCCAATGCGGACGGCCAGGGCCTGCAGCTCGCCATCACGCCCAAGGGCAAGCCCAACAGCCTCATCGGCATGGTCGGCATCGGCCCTGATCCTGAGACGGGCAAGCCCAGCCTCGGCTATTGGCTCGGCACGCCCTACTGGGGCAAGGGCTATGCCACCGAGGCGGCCCGCGCGCTGATCGATGCCTTCTTCGCCTATGGCGAGGGGGATGAGCTCACCGCATCGGCCCGGGTCATCAACCCGGCCTCCCGGCGGGTACTGGAGAAGTGCGGCTTCGCCTATCAGGGCGCGGGTCTCGTCGAGCTGCCCGCCCGAGGCGGCCTCTACCCGGCCGACCATTTCCGCCTCGACAGGCGGGCCTGGGAGAGCCTGAAGAGCTGGAGCCACACCGGCCTCGTGCGCGAGCCTCTCGCCGTCGAGGTCGAGGTGGACCGGGGCATGTCCCTCGCGAGCTGAAAAACAAAGGAAGCGCTTCCACGATCGTGGAAGCGCTTCCCGCTTGTCCACGTTGCTCCCGCGCCACCCCATGGACGGGAGCATTTTTTAACCGCGGGGGCCGATCGGCTTTTGCGAAAAATGCTCCAGTCCCGTAAAGGATGCGGGTTATGAAATTTCTCGACCAAGCCAAGATCTATATCCGTTCCGGCAATGGCGGCGGCGGCGCCGTGTCGTTCCGCCGTGAAAAGTTCATCGAGTTCGGCGGGCCGGACGGCGGCGACGGCGGCCGTGGCGGCGATGTGTGGGCGGAATGCGTCGAGGGGCTGAACACCCTGATCGACTACCGCTACCAGCAGCATTTCAAGGCCAAAACCGGCGGCCACGGCATGGGCAAGAACCGGCATGGCGCCAAGGGGGCCGACGCCGTCCTCAAGGTGCCCGCCGGCACCGAAATCCTGGAGGAGGACGGCGAGACCGTCATCGCCGACATGACCCATGTGGGCCAGAGAGTGCTCCTGGCGAAGGGCGGCAACGGCGGCTTCGGCAATGCCTATTTCACCACCTCGACCAACCGCGCCCCGCGCCGGGCCAATCCGGGTCAGGAGGGCGAGGAGCGCACGCTCATCCTGCGGCTCAAGCTGATCGCCGATGCCGGCCTCGTCGGGCTTCCCAATGCGGGCAAGTCCACCTTCCTGGCGACGACCACGGCGGCGAAGCCGAAGATTGCCGATTACCCCTTCACCACGCTCCATCCGGGTCTCGGCGTCGTGCGCGCCTATGGCCGCGAATTCGTGCTCGCCGACATTCCGGGACTGATCGAAGGCGCCTCCGAGGGCGTGGGGCTCGGCGACAAGTTCCTGAGCCACGTGGAACGCTGCCGGGTGCTGCTGCATCTGGTCGAGGGAACGAGCGAGGATGCGGGCGAGGCCTACAAGACCGTCCGTCATGAGATCGAGGCCTATGGCCATGGGCTTTCCGAAAAGCCCGAGATCGTCGCCCTCTCCAAGGCCGATGCCCTGGATGAGGATACCCTCAAGGAGCAGCTGAAGAAGCTCAAGAAAGCCTGCAAGCAGACACCCCAGGTGATCTCCTCCGCATCGGGCCAGGGCGTGCAGGAGGTGCTTCAGGCGCTCCTCACCGTGATCGATCAAGCCAAGACCGAAGAGGAACCCGCCCGGCCCCAGGAAGAGTGGCATCCGTGAGCCCGGATCTTCGCCAATTCCGCCGTGTGGTCCTGAAGGTCGGCTCCTCGCTTTTGGTCGACCGGGCCCGGGGGCGGCTGAACCATGCCTGGCTCGCGGCGCTCGCCGAGGATATCGCCGATCTTCATGCGAAGGGCGCCGACGTTCTCGTGGTGTCCTCCGGGGCGATTGCCATGGGACGTACGGTCCTGGGACTTCCCTCCGGGCCGCTGCGGCTCGAGGAAAGTCAGGCAGCGGCGGCGGTGGGCCAGATCACGCTTGCGCGTACCTGGGCGGAGGTGCTGGCCCATCACGGCATCACGGCAGGCCAGATCCTGGTGACGCTCGCCGACACGGAACAGCGCCGCCGCTATCTCAACGCCCGTGCGACGACCCTTAAGCTGCTCGAGATGCGCGCCGTTCCCGTAATCAACGAGAACGACACGGTCGCGACCTCGGAAATCCGGTACGGTGACAACGACCGGCTGGCCGCGCGCGTCGCCACCATGATCGGCGCCGATCTCCTGGTGCTGTTCTCCGACATCGACGGGCTCTACACGGCGCCGCCCGCGTCCGATCCGAAGGCCGAGCACATCCCGGTGGTCGAGCGCATCACGCCCGCCATCGAGGCCATGGCCGGCGGGGCCGCCTCCGAGCTGTCGCGAGGCGGTATGCGCACCAAGGTCGAGGCGGGCAAGATCGCCACGGCGGGCGGCACGCATATGATCATCGCCGACGGGCGCACGAAGAATCCCTTGAAGCGCGTGGCCGAAGGCGAACGCTGCACCTGGTTCCTCACACCGTCCAATCCCGCCACCGCGCGCAAGACCTGGATCGCCGGTGCATTGGAGCCGAGCGGTACGCTCTACGTGGATGAGGGCGCCGCCCGTGCGCTCCAGGGCGGCGCAAGCCTGCTGCCGGTGGGGGTGCGCCGGATCGAGGGAGCCTTCCGTCGCGGCGATGCGGTCACCATCCGCAGCGAAAGCCGTGTGCTCGGCCGTGGCCTCGTGGCCTACGATGCGGAGGATGCGGCGCGCATCATCGGCCGCCCCAGCCGCGAGATCGAAGGGATCCTCGGCTATCCGGGCCGGACCGAGATGGTTCACCGGGACGACATGGCTCTGGCGATCGGCGACGACGCCCGATGACAAGCGTGCTGGAGCGTAAGGAAGCAGACGGATCATGGACGATCTCAATATGACCGAAGGCGGTACCATTCAGGCGCTCATGGCCGATCTCGGCCACCGCGCCCGCGCGGCCTCCCGGTGCGTGGCGCTCGCAAGCGCCGGGACCAAGAATGCGGCCCTGTGGGCCATGGCGGCCAGCATTCGGTCCCGCGCGGATGCGATCCTTGCCGCCAATGCCGAGGATCTGGCCGACGCGAAAGCCAAGGGACAGACCTCCGCCTTCATCGACCGCCTGATCCTCGACCCGGAGCGCCTCGAAGCGATGGCGCAGGCCGTCGAGAGCATCGCGGATCTGCCCGACCCGGTCGGACGCGTGCTCGCCCGGTTCGAGCGCCCCAATGGCCTGGAGATCGAGCGCGTGGCGACGCCGCTCGGCGTGATCGGCGTGATCTTCGAGAGCCGCCCCAACGTGACGGCCGATGCGGGAGCGCTGTGCCTCAAGGCCGGGAATGCCGCGATCCTGAGGGCTGGTTCGGAGAGCTTCCGCACCTCCTTCGCCATTGCGGAGGCGATGGGCGAAGGGCTGGAACGGGCAGGCCTGCCCGCCGATGCGATCCGTCTCGTGCCGACCCGGGACCGGGCCGCCGTGGGGGCCATGCTCTCGGGGCTCGACGGCAATCTCGACGTGATCGTGCCTCGCGGCGGCAAGAGCCTCGTGGCGCGGGTCCAGGACGAGGCGCGGGTCCCGGTCTTCGCCCATCTCGAAGGGCTCAACCATGTCTATGTGCATGGGGCCGCCGACCTGGAGATGGCCAAGACGATCGTGCTGAACGCCAAGATGCGTCGCACCGGCGTCTGCGGCTCCGCCGAGACCCTGCTGGTGGACCGCGCCTGCGCGGGCACGCATCTCGGGCCCCTCGTCTCCATGCTGCTCGACGCGGGCTGCGCCGTGCGCGGCGACGAAGCCGTACAAGGGGCCGATTCGCGCGTCACGCCTGCCAGCGACGAGGACTGGCGCACCGAATATCTCAACGCCATCATCTCGGCCCGGGTCGTGGACGGTCTCGATGACGCGCTCGCGCATATCGAGACCTACGGCTCGCATCATACGGATTCCATCGTCACGGGCGATGGGGCCGCTGCCGAGCGCTTCCTGGCCGAGGTCGACTCGGCCATCGTGCTTCACAACGCCTCGACCCAATTCGCCGATGGCGGCGAGTTCGGGTTCGGCGCCGAGATCGGCATCGCCACGGGGCGCATGCATGCCCGCGGCCCGGTCGGGGTGGAGCAGCTGACGTCGTTCAAGTACCGCATTCGCGGCACGGGCCAGACGCGCCCGTGAAGCTGAGCCCGTCCCGTTTCCGCATCAGGCCCTCGGGCCTGCCCCGTCTGCCGCGGGTCGCCCCCGGCATGCGGATCGGATTGTACGGGGGATCGTTCAACCCGGCCCATGCGGGACACCGCCACGTGAGCCGCATGGCCCTGAAACGGCTCGGGCTCGACCGGGTCTGGTGGATCGTCACGCCGGGCAACCCCCTGAAGGACACCGGCGAACTGGCGACGACCGCGATGCGCGTGGAAGAGGCCCGGCGGGTTTCCGACGATCCCCGCATCGACGTGACCGCCTTCGAGGAGGAGATCGGGGCCCGCTACACGGTGGACACCCTAGCGTATCTCAAGCGGCGCTATCCGGGTGTTCGTTTCGTGTGGATCATGGGCGCGGACAATCTGGCGAGCTTCCACCGCTGGCGCGGGTGGCGGCGCATCGCCGGGATGATGCCCATGGCCGTGATCGACCGGCCCGGCTGGACCCTGAAGGCCACCCGCTCCCGAAGCGCCACAACCCTCTCTTCCAGCCGAATCAGCGAGGCCGAGGCCCCTGCCCTGCCGGGGCTTGTTCCGCCGGCCTGGGTCTTCCTGCACGGGCCGCGCTCGCACCTGTCGTCCACGCAGCTGCGCCAATGGAGACGAACTTCTCCCACCGGGAGACGTTGAAAAATGGAGTCTTCCCACATTATCTTAAGAGCTGGCACCATCGCGTGCCGTTGAGAAAGGGTCTGAACCTGAACCGCCTAAATTCCGTCGAAGCGGACAAGAATCCGCTTCCGCCTCTCTCCGGAGCGAATGCTCCGCAGGATGAGGACATCCGGGCCGCTGCCCTGGCCTCCCTCGAGGACATGAAGGCCGAGAACACGGTCGAGATCGACCTGGCCGGAAAAACCTCGCTGGCCGACACCATGATCGTGACATCGGGCCGTTCCGATCGCCATGTGGGCGCCATCGCCGAACGTGTGATCAAGGACCTCAAGGACAAGGGGTTCGGGAACGCGCGCGTCGAGGGCCTGCCTGCCTGCGACTGGGTGCTGATCGATGCCGGCGACGTGCTGATCCACGTTTTCCGGCCCGAGGTTCGTGGCTTCTACAACCTCGAGAAGATGTGGGGCGCCGACCGTCCGCAGGACCGCGTCAGCTGAAGCATGATCCGGGCAAGTGGGAACCGGTTGCCCGAACAAGATCATGCGGCACTGAAATGATAAGGTCAGGATCGTGCGACTGAGCTTGCTGGCCGTGGGCCGTCTCAAGAGCGGCCCCGAGCGGGAGCTTGTCGAACGCTACAAGCAACGGGTCGAAGGCATGGGCCGTGCCTTGGGCCTTGCGGGGTTCGACATCGTCGAACTGTCTGAGAGCCGGGCGCGTCGCGAGGACGACCGGCGTGCGGAAGAGGCTGCGGCGCTCCTCGACCGGGCCGGATCGTCCGTGCTGATCGTCTTCGACGAGCGCGGCAAGAGCCCTTCCAGCGAAGCTTTTTCCGAGAAAATCAGGCAATGGCGCGACGAGGGCCGCTCCGGGGTGGCCTGCGTGATCGGCGGGCCCGACGGGCTCGATCCCGCGCTGCGCCAACGCGCCGATCTCGTCGTTTCCTTCGGGGCGCTCACCATGCCGCACCAGATCGTGCGGGCGCTCGTGGCCGAACAGCTCTATAGAGCGCTGACAATCATAGCCGGACACCCTTATCATCGCGCCGGCCACGATGATTCCTGACGGATGAACCGCATCAAGTCCTCGTTTTCCTGCAAGGCTCTCGGCTTTGCTGCATGCATGATTGCCGCCAGCCTGAGCCCCGCCGGGGCCCAGCAGCCTCCGGCTGCGTCTGCTCCCCAGGCCGCACCCGGCGGAACCGCCGAGGAAAAGGCGCGGCGAGAGCAGGATCTGAAGGTTCTGGAAGAGGCCATCACGGCCAATGCGGAGGCCCGCAAGCGCCTCGATGCCGAGATCAGTTCCATCAAGGCCGACCGGGCCAAGCTCAATGGCGCCCTGATCGAGACGGCCGAGCGGGTGCGCGGCACCGAGGACCGCATCCGCGAGCTGGAGCAGAGGCTCCAGACCCTCGGCTCCAGCGAAGCGGCCATTCGCCGCTCCCTGCAGAGCAGGCGCGGCGTCATCGTCGAGGTCTTTGCCGCCCTCCAGCGCATGGGGCGCCGCCCTCCCCCGGCCGTCCTGGTCCGGCCCGAGGACATGCTGGAGGCCGTCCGCGCCTCGATCATGCTCGGCGCGGTCCTGCCGGAACTGCGTCAGGAGGCGGAGGTCCTGGCCGGAGATCTCGCCGAGCTCGTGCGTCTCAAGGACGCCATCACCAAGGACCGGACGACCCTCAACGGGGAGCTGACGGCTCTCACCCGGGAGCAGGAGCGCCTCGCCGCCCTCATGGAGGCTAGGCAGAGCCGAATCGCGGACGTCGAGCGCAACGCCGGCACGGAGCGGCAGAAGGCCGAGGATCTCGCCCAGCGGGCCGGGAGCCTCAAGGAACTGATCGACCGCATGGAGGCGGAAATCGCCGGGGCCCAGCGCGCCTCCGAGGAGGCGCGCAAGGCCGCCGAGGCGCAGGAGCGCGAAACCCGGGAGAAATTCGCCCAGCTGGCCTTCCGCGATCCGGCCCGGCTTGCCCCGAAAATTCCCTTCTCCGAGGCCCGGGGCCTGCTGCCCCGCCCCGTCAGCGGCGACACGACGCTGGATTTCGGAGCTCCCGACGGCTATGGCGGAACGACGCGTGGCATTTCGATCACGACACGGCCCAAGGCAAGTGTGGTATCACCGGCGGACGGATGGGTGTCCTTCGCCGGACCGTTCCGATCCTATGGTCGACTCTTGATCATCAATGCCGGTGGGGGATACTATGTTCTTCTGGCCGGTATGGACCATATCAACGTCGATGTTGGGCAGTTCGTGCTCGCAGGCGAACCCGTTGCGACTATGGGAGAAGCTCCTCTCATGAGTTTGATCGGCGCCGCCATAGAAAAGAACAATCCCGTCCTCTATGTTGAGTTCAGGAAAGACGGCGGTTCAATTGACCCAGGTCCCTGGTGGGCAAAATCGCAAAGCGAAAAGGTTCGCGGATAATGCGCAAACTATCCCTTTTGATTCTCGGTGCGGCGATCGGCGCAGGCGGCGCGACCATGGTGTCGCAGACGAGCCTCCTGTCAGGCATGAGCGCGGTTGCCGCCTCGGCTGACACGTACCGCCAGCTGAGCCTTTTCGGTGACGTGTTCGAGAAGGTCCGCACCGATTACGTCGAGAAGCCGGAAGAGTCCAAGCTCGTCGAAGCCGCCATCAACGGCATGCTGACCTCGCTCGACCCGCATTCGAGCTACATGGACGCCAAGAGCTTCCGCGACATGCAGGTGCAGACCCGCGGCGAGTTCGGCGGCCTCGGCATCGAGGTCACCATGGAAGACGGCCTCGTCAAGGTCGTGACCCCGATCGACGAGACGCCCGCCTCCCGGGCCGGCATCCTGGCCAATGACGTCATCACCCATATCAACGACGAGCCCGTCCAGGGCCTCAACCTGAACCAGGCCGTCGACAAGATGCGCGGTCCGGTCAACTCGTCGGTCACCCTCAAGATCCAGCGCAAGGAATCCAAGGATCCGGTGGTGGTGAAGCTTACCCGCGAGACCATCAAGGTCCGTCCGGTGCGCGCCCGCGTCGAGGGCGACATCGGCGTCCTGCGCGTGACCCAGTTCAACGAGCAGACCTACGAGGGCCTGCGCTCGGGGATCGAGAAGCTGACGAGCGACATCGGCGCCGACAAGGTGGCGGGCTTCGTCGTCGACCTGCGCAACAACCCGGGCGGCCTGCTCGACCAGGCCATCATGGTTTCCGACGCCTTCCTGGAGCGTGGCGAGATCGTTTCGACCCGCAGCCGCAACGCCGAGGATACGCAGCGCTTCAGCGCCAAGGCGGGCGACCTGACCAAGGGTAAGCCCCTGGTCGTTCTCGTGAACGGCGGTTCGGCCTCGGCCTCGGAGATCGTGGCCGGCGCCCTGCAGGACCACAAGCGCGCGACGGTTCTCGGAACCCGCTCCTTCGGCAAGGGCTCCGTGCAGACCATCATCCCGCTCGGCGGCAACGGGGCCGTGCGCCTGACCACGGCGCGCTACTACACCCCGTCCGGTCGCTCGATCCAGGCCAAGGGCATCGATCCGGACATCGAGGTGCTGCAGGACGTGCCCGACGAGCTGAAGGGCAAGGACGAGACCAAGGGTGAAGCCGGCCTGCGCGGCCACCTGCAGAATGGCGGCGAGAAGGAAGAGCGCGGCGGATCCTCCGCTTACGTTCCGCCGGATCCGGCCAAGGACAAGCAGCTTCTCTCTGCCTATGACCTGCTGCATGGCGTGCGCAAGGGTGCGGCCAACACGACCACGACTCCCAACTGATCGACACTCGTTCTTTCGTTCGAGAAACATTGATGCAAAGGGGCCTGACGGCGTGATCCGTCAGGCCCTTTTCACATGCGAACGTCTGCAACAGCTTCGAAAGGCTTGTGAAAGGCTGCGCGAACCGGCACTCTTTCGATGCACCGTGCGGAGCCGAAGAGTGGCCTCAGTGGACAGTGGATCCGCTTTTCGGCCTCCGACGTTGAGCCGCATAAGGGTTGAGCATCGATCCATGCCGAAAGTGGATTCCCCTTTCGGACCTGAGGCTCTAGCCTGTTTTGGAACCATATGTCGGCACCGGCACTCTTCAAAGACCGGCGGCCGGATGTTTCCGTCATCGAAGGAGTGAGTATCGTATGAGGAGCGCAAGAGGATCACAGGCCAGAACGGATCTGCCCTACCGCTCCTGTGTCGGCGTGATGCTGATCAACAAGGATGGCCTGGTTTTCATCGGACGACGCCGTTCGGAAGCCGATGCGGCCTCCGACGGCTATTCCTGGCAGATGCCGCAGGGCGGCATCGATCCCGGCGAGGAACCTTACAAAGCCGCCTTGCGCGAACTCTATGAGGAAACCAGCGTCAGCTCTGTGAGCCTCCTGGCAGAAGCGCCGGACTGGTATGCCTATGATCTCCCATCGATGGTTGCAGGCCGCGCCTGGCGGGGGCGCTATCGCGGGCAGAACCAGAAGTGGTTCGCCTTCCGCTTCGAAGGTGACGAGAGCGAGATCAACATCCATCAACCCGGCGGTGGCGGCCACAGGCCGGAATTCGATGAATGGCGCTGGGAGTCCATGCTCCGTCTCCCAGAACTGATCATCCCTTTCAAGCGACCAGTTTACGAAAAGGTCGTGGAAGCATTCGCGCCGCTTTCTTCGCAGACCCTTCAGGCCTCGGACCAGACCTGATCAGGACCATATAAACACAGTCTGCCATAGCTTAAGCTTCCAAGTGATCTGTTTATCTAAACAGTCACCGTGCGCAATTCTTGCGGCCCCATTCATTCATGAAGATGAATGGGAGATGTACGCGTTACTGCTTTGAAAAAAGCACGGAACACAGCAGAAAACATCTCGTTGACACGCATTGCGGCGGGCTCGAGCGAGCCCTCCGATCATGGGAGATCTTCGATGCCTAAAACGATGATGGCGACTGTTGCGGTGGCGGCTCTTACCTTGAGCGTGGCGGCCATGGCGCAGACCAGCGGCGGTTCGAGCGGAGGCTCTTCCGGCGGTGCGGCGGGTGGAACCTCCGGCGGTGCCTCGGGCGGCTCGTCGGTCATGACGCCCGGCGGCTCGTCAGGCGGCGGCAGCGCGGGCAGCACCGCATCCGGCACGTCGAGCGGATCGACATCGGGTTCCGCATCCAGCGGCACGACCGCTCCTTCCGGCAATTCCGGCAGCGCGGCGGACAGCACCTCCTCCGGCACATCCGGCGGGGCGCGCAGCACGACCTCCGGCAGTGCGGCCGGCCAGACGGGCGGCGCCGCTCATACGACCGGCAGCACGTCCTCGTCGAGCGCCACCAACATCAACGTGACGTCCGAGCAGCGCACGCAGATCTCGCAGTCGTTCAGCAGCGTGCACGTTCAGCCGCTCACGAACGTGAGCTTCAGCGTAAGCGTCGGCTCGACCATCCCGACCTCCGTGACGACCTTGTACGACTGCCCGAACAACGTCGAGCGTATCCTGACCGGCCTTCCCGAGTGCAAGTACGTGGTCGTGAAGGATCAGATCGTGATCGTCGAACCGCGTACGCGGCGGATCGTGACGGTGATCGAGCATCGGGGCTGATCGGAACTCACCCCTGTCAAGCTGTCCTGGAAGAGCAGAGCCCGCGGGCACACGGCCGCGGGCTCTGCCTGTCCGGAGCAATCAGGTGTGGAGCCGAATGCCAGTCCCTGCCGCGGGCCAGCATCTCTCACGCAGCGTAGGAAACGACGCAGGTCTGCGCGCCGCGTGACTTCGGCTTGCGGTGCTCGTCGAGCAACTCCAGCGCCACGCGGGCATAACGGCGAAACTCGTCCTTGATGATGTCGGGCTCACGGTCCCATGCCGGCGCATCATCTTCGGCATCATAGAGAGCACGCGCAACGAATTCGACTTCGGCTTCCATCACTAGCCCCTCCTCGCGGCTTTGAAGACAATCAACGATGTCTGCCGAAAATTCCCCCATAGCGCAGGTTCGCGCCGCCCCGATGTTAGAAATCCGCATCTCTCTTCGGCTTCGGCCATTTGTTCGAAAGGAAATGTCGTCCGCAAGTTTGAAAAGGGGGTAACCCGAAAGCATCAGAATCGGCGAGACGCGGAGAACCCGGAACGCGTGCAAGCTCCGGTTGTTTGGTTCATGATGTCTTCAAATCGCTGCCAGCCGTGCGGACCGCATGAACGGACGGCCTATCCTTCGTGAAGCTCGGAGGCTCTCCATGGCGAGAAAACCTGAGGACGTGAAAGCGCAGAACGGAGCGACACCGGAAAACCCCGTCGCTGATGATGTGCGCACCAAGCAACAGTTGGACGCCTCGGAGGCGAAGCGGGAGGCTGAGGCGGGCATCGATGCGGCAAGTCGAGACGGAAAGGAAGCTCTGGCCCATGAGAAGGCGCATCCGAAAGTGCACAAGAGCCAAGATGAGGAACCAACCCAAGATACGGCCGGTCAACCTGTCGTAGAGGACGAGCCATAGCCTCGACGGCGCGACAAAGGAGGCAAGGCCTTTTGGCAGGCCTTCGGAAGCTGGGCGGCTAGTGATCCGGGTTCACGGTGTCTGAAGAACCGGAATGGCGCTCCTGGCCGGCATCTTGAGTCTCAGACCGGTGCATCGGATCCGAAAGTGGACCCACTTTGAAGATCCCATCCGTTGCTCCACTCCTGGAAGTGCGCATCGTTGATGCGGACCTCCAGGGCCACACGATGCTTTTTCTCTGAGCTGGAGCATCGTTCAGAACGGAACCGGAGGGCCGCGTCAACGAAAACCGGATCCACTTTTCCGTACGATGCGCTAGAAGATGTTCCATTGCGGCGATGTTTCAGTCACAAGCCCGTAAACACCTTCAATCACTTCCACATGGGCTTGGAGCCGCTGCTCAGTGGTCGTGGCCTGCTGGAGATCATAGTCATGGTAATAGAATAGCCAATCGAAGGCATCGACTGGAGTGGGATCAGCGGGAGTCCCCGTGACCTTTCCGTCCTCAACGCCTGCTGAATAATCGAGCCCACCGTAGAGGCCGTATTCGATCCCATGGGAGCCGAAATGAATCTGTCGCGGATCCGGAAGCATAGCCGTCCTCGCTTGTTTCTCCTTGGAGAAACCTCATGCTTGCCCCGATTTGTGTCGATTGATGGGCTACAAGCAACCTAGCGGTAGGGGAATGGTCGATAACGCAGAGCCCTTTCGGGCGGCATGATTAATCCTCGAAGGTCTCGCCCATAACAGCACTTTTGATTGTCTCTCGGCTCGAGACAAAGTCCTTTGAGAGCTTACCCCATGCGCGTTCTCCAGACGCAAACCTCAGGCGAGCCTCAAGAGCTGGTTAGGTAGTGAGCTTTCGGTCTCGGGTTGCCAAGACAGATTTCCATTAGAGACTGTTTGGAAACTTGATCTGATGGGCTTCCCTTGGCGGGAGGGATGTGATTCACCCTGTTGGCCAGCCCCCGCGAGGTGGTCCGGGGTTAATGTTAGTGCATGATGGGTCGTGGGGCTACGGTGGGTGTGGCCTGCGGAGCTGGTCTGGGTTGCGCAGCCGGCCATAGCACTACCTCGGGTGCGGGTGGCTTGTAGCCGAGCGATG
>NZ_JBFRGW010000066.1:0-14109 GCF_052115545.1 Microvirga sp. 2MCAF35 | reverse complement strand
ACTGAGCGGCCTTGCGCCGTCAGCACATCAACCTGCCGCAACTTCGCGACAATCTCTTCAGCCGTGTGTCTCTTCCTGGGCATTCTCTCGTCCTCCAAATGGCAAAAAGCCATACATCAGGGAGGACCACTTCAAAGGGGGCAGGCCAAGCTCACCTCGATCTTGATGACGTGCCCGCTGGGCGTATGTCCGGTGATGCAGCGTGGATTGGCGCGACAGGATCCCTCGCTGGTGCCAAGGTCCTTGTCCAAATTGAAGCTGAAGCTGATGCCGCGATAGGGGGCTTGGAAGGCTGAGGCGATCTCCAGGGCAAGGTCGTCCGGCTCGATGGCATCGACCGACCTGACGACGAAATCCAGATCGGTGGAGAGGCGCCCGGTGGGCCCGAAGATCATCTTGCGGAGCATGGTACCCCCCTTGAAGATCAGCTTCTCCATCAGGCCTGTTTCGTGCATCCGCTGAAGCAGATGGGTGAGCAGAACGTCGATCTCGACATAATCGAGGCGGCGCGTTCCGAAGAGTTTGGCGGTCTTGCTGAGAATGGCAGGCGAAGCCGTCGAGAAGAAGCTCATCGTCCCATTCCCCTGGAGTAGGATCCGACCTCCGCCAGAAGGTCGGTCTCCTCGGCATTCACGAGAAGGCCCCATTCCGGCACGTAGCCGATGTCTTTCGGGCCACGCTCATCACGGCCCAGCACGGAGCGCGCACTGCTTGGGATGAAACTGCGCAGCTTCTTCCTGACACTTCCGGCGAGAAACGAGGGCGCTGACAGATCGAGGAGATAGGCGAGACGTTGGCAGGTCGACACCGATCCCAGCTGGATCGCTGCCTCCACGAGGATTTCGCTCCGGATGCTTTCGGTGCCGCGGGCGATGATCCTCACAAGTTCGGTAACCCCTCCGCAGAGATCCGGCCTGTCAGCGCAATCGACCAAGGTCTTCTCGGGGGTGGAGATGCGGAACTTTCGCCCGAAGGACTCCATCTCCTGCCATCCGAAGAACTTTCGCGGAGACAGCTTCACGTAGCGTACGGGATTGCCTTGGATCTCGCGGGGCGGAGTCTGGCGAGTGGTTGCCACATGGATCATGTTAGGGACCTGGGTCGTGAAGCCATGACGACTTGCAGCGGCCCACCAGCCGATATAGCCCTCGTCAACGGAGGCGGAGGCCAGGACATAGACATCGTAATCCTCGATCTTCTCCGCTCCCCATTCCGGCGGAAGGACAACATAATGCCCACCGGACGCCCGCTGGAGCCATCCTTTGCGCAAAAGGCGGCGGACCGCGCTACGGGCCTTTCCCTCGTCACCAAGCAGCCTTGCTGCATGGCGTATGGTCAGGGTCGAGATCCGCCGCGAGGCTAGGGCGAGGAGCAATCGAGCCTCTTCGCCGCCTAAGGTCCGGAGATTAAACTGAACGTCATCTTCGTCATGTGGCATCCAAAAAACGATACGAATTAATCTCACAATCGTCAAGATCGAGATTAAAATGTATGCGATTTTAGTTCTCAGGCGACCAAAATCCTGTCTTAATTAATTCAAAGGCTAAGTATGGAAGCTATTTTGCATTTCAGGGGCAGGATCTCTCTTCATACCTAGGCGTCCGGGTTTTCCCCATGGAAAAGGTTGCCCCACCTTGGTGAAACGTGACCGGAATGATCGGAACCTTGTTTCGAAACCAGAAAGCGTTCCTATATAAGAGCCTGCCAAAGGTGGAGATACGCATGGCGGTGGACAAGGGCGTCGAGGAACGCCGGAGAAAGGCAACGGAATTTCTCTGGATCGTTCAGTCGGGACTGTTGGGACTTGCGGCAGATTCCCAAAGGGCCGATCCGGAGAGGGATTCCCGGAGGGTCGTCAACTATTCCGGCAGCGGCACGTTCATCCGGATCGATGAGGCTGTCCGCGCGGCGAGTCTCATCCCCGACGAGAAGTCTGCCGCAGCTGCGGCCAAGGAGTTCTGCGACTTCTGGAATGCGGCCGGCAAGGACCAGCGCGTGAATCCCGGATGGTTCGCCAGGTATGGTATGGAGAGGCGCGACTACACGCTCATCAGCAAAGCGGATCAGTTTCTCTGGATCGTCCAGACCGTCACTCTGTCGGAAGCCGCCAATCAGGCGACCTATGCACCCAAGAAGCCGGAACTCTATGGATACAGCAGTATCCTCCAGGCCATGGCCGATGCTGTCCGCGCCTCGAAGCTGATCCCGGAGACCATGGATGTGACCGAGGCCGCCAATGAGTTTTCGTCCTATTCGATTCCCGGTATGCGGGAGAAACGGACGGCTCCTCGATGGTACCGCGAGGAACGGGCAGCCGCAGTCTAGCGATCACCTGCACGAAGGACGATTGTCATTCCAGATTCTTGGCGGCTGAGGATGCTCGCACAGGATGACGATAATCGCTCCACAGGTCTCCTCAAATGAAGCCAAAGTCCGCCGCGTCCCTGAGGCGGGCTTGGGAAACTTCTGCAACTGATGCAAACGAAAAGCCTCTCAGAGACGTCTGACAGGCATCAAGCCGATGGACACCTCTGGTACTTGTTTTTCATGATTGCTCAGTTGTCAGCCTTTAGGTTTGAAACTGTCGCCGTCGTCATCGCCGCCGTGTTTTGGTCCCCAGGAGCGTGTAGGGTCGGAAACCACGAGTTCATCTCGATCATCATGCCGACGCATTGCCCGAGCAGGCTTTCGGGCGTTCAGAACCCGGTCAAGATCTGTTGTGCGGGATCTCGATAGCCCCGCCTCCTCAGCAAACTCCGGCCAGCGGTCAATCGCCGTCCGAACCTGCTCAATGACAGCCTTCGCATCCTGCTGCGGGATCGAGGCTTCCTTGGAGACGGTCAGCAAGTGCTGCATGCTCGGATCTTTCCCTTCGCCCGCGATGTCCGCGCTGTGTTCTCCTCCCGGCCCTGAAGAAAACGTAAGGTCGTAGGCAGGAGAGAGTGTCCATTGCCCATCCCCTTTCATGAGAAAGGCGTGGTTCTTGGCGTGATCGTCCCGATTTCTCGCATACACGTTGAAGACCATGTGCCGAAACATCCGCAGGACTTCGGAACTGTCGCGGGTCATCAGAAACGTCAGCTTATGAAGCTGCCCGTAGTTCAACGACGCCTCGCGATGGCTGGCGTTCAAGATGCCGCTGGCGGTATGCATATGGAGGCGTCCGCCGGGCGCTCGGTCGAACCGTCGCGTGGCGAAGAGGCGGTTGCCCTTCTTTGTGCCGAGGACTCGCGTCTCAGCCATCTCCAGTCCGGCGGCGCGCGCCATCAAAGCATACGCCGCTTCCTCGACACCGATTTCGGCCGGGTCGGCAGCGCTGCGAGCCTTGACCATCCATCGTTCGAAACCGGGATCCATCTTCTGCCCGTAATCCAGAACGAACGTATTTTGGACCTTGTTGAAGCCGATCATGATTTTAGGGCGCGCGCCCGCGGATCCGCCCTGTGCGCCTTGAAGAGTGTCGATATCGGCGATGTCCAACTCAGCTTGGATCAGGTCGACCTGATCGACGAACCAATCCAGATCGATGTCTTCGCCGACCTTCCTGTCGCCATCGGTGAGTTCCGGAATATACGCTAGCGCACCCATTCCGGTCGTTCCGACCGCAGAGAGGCGATCCAGCGGAGTAAGTTGGTGATAGTCGATACCAAGCTTTCGAAGGCGTCGATCGAGCAGGAGACGCCCCCATCCATCGGGGAGACTATCGTTGAACAAGCCATGGAGTCCGTCGAACGGATCGCGCGGCGCCGGGATCAAGCCTGAGCTTGCCTTCAAGTTGAAGGGGGAGACCAGCAAAGGCGTAGCGAGGAAATCTGCCGAGTACTCAAAATAAGCTCTGCGCTCGCTGCTGCTCCATGCAAGCGTTCCTAAATTGGTCTGTTTCCCCTCGAGATCGAGGACGACACTCATCTTCCGGATCGGCTTGAACTTCATTTTCTTCGGCCCCTCTGCCTGACCGGACGTTCAACGATATCGTCGATTGTCTGAGGCGGCCGAGGTGGAAACAAGTGCTCGAACTCAGCTTCCCCTTCCAGGACGAACGCGACCTTCACAAGGGCTTCGAGTGAGATCTTTCCTGTCTCCTCGAACAGTCTTAAAGATCCATAGGAGACCCCCGCCCTGGCGGCGAGCTCCTTTTGGGTGAGGCCAAGATCAAGTCGCCGACGTCTCGCCCTTTCTGAAAGGCCCTTGATCACGTCAGTAGGGCCGATCATACTAAATGCTAGCATTTTGGCACTTATGCCCCATAATAATGACAACTGCTATTATAATAGCAATTTTCCTATATCTCAATGGTGCGGAGCGGATTGTGGGATTCCAGATCAACGCGTCCTCAAAGCCCGGCTATGCCTTCTCGGCATGAAGATTTGGCAGACTATGGGAGAGCCTCTTCTAAAAAGGGCAGCAAACCTCAGCATTCCAGCTTATGGGAAAAAACAGCCACTTACAGAAGAGGCTGAGGAATCCTTTGGGGGCTCTCCAGGGTAGTGCACCATAAATACCAATGGGCCGCGACCTCTTCCCGATCACGCTCACATTGGCCTTGCCAGGAGCACTGCGCCTTGGAATTCCGATCTGACCAGAAAGCTGTTGCCTTGGGCAACCTTAAATGGAAAGAGGCGCTGGTCCAGCAACCTTAATCTGACGAGATCGGGAAACCATGTCGGGGCAGCGTCCATACCTTCACATGAAAGTGTCCGAACTCAGGGCTCTTCTCGGCCGGGCTCGCAACGACGTTTCCGTTCTGGCGGAACTGGCCAAGGAGTTGACCTTTCGTAATGCTCCTGCGGCCAAGGAGTTGGCTGACGAGGTCACGAATGCCTTGGCATCCCTCAAGAATGCAAGAGTGCGAGCGACTGGCACATCGCCTCGACCCATGCCCCCCGTGGTGACATCAAAAGAATCTTCAAGCGCCCACATCCTGCATTTCCCGGAGCGCGCAGAACCAAAACGTCCGCTTCAACCTCGATCCCACAAGCCGGCGGAGAAAGCCGATGCGCGTGCGCAACGATCTAGTTCCCCAACGGAAAATCTAGGTCCGCTGCCGACCTTCGCGTCGCCCAAGGAGCCCAATGAGCCGCGTGCGATCCTGGCCGCCTGGACTGCTCTGGAAGCGCTATCCCCCCAGACATACCGGAAGCCGGAGGATCTGGCCGCAGGGGATCGCCGATGCGTTGTGGATCTGGCGGAGGAATTGCCATGGATCAGGGGAGAGCGATCCAGGCCAGAGAGAAAGCTCTACTACCAAGTGATCCTGGGCGCGATCGCCATGGACCGCGCGACTGGTGCACTGATCGCGGCCTTTGGGGAGGATGAAGAACGCAGCCGGCGGGAAAAGGAACAGGCTGCCATCGCAGCCGTGATGGTGGACAGGAACGGCTGTGTTCTCGAAGAAAATGCGATTGCCGTTTCCTCTTTCGCATGGGCGCTTCCGCATGCTCTGAAGCTGGAGCTCGGAGGGCTTGGTGCATGGCTTCGGGTCGAACGAACCCTTCAGGACCGCCTCGGGGAGATCCTGCGCCGCAAGGATCCTGACGGAAAGCCGCTGCCCCTCGATGGGGCGACCATCCAGCAGGCCTATGACTGGCTTGTCGCTCAGTTCGAGCTTCCGCCGCACTTTGTCGAGCCTCCATCCTTTGCCTTGCGCGTCTATCACCCTTTCAAATCCAAGACGCCGCCCGAAGCATCGCTCCTGAATTCGTTCTTCCTGGCCGATCTCGGGCGAGCGTCGGAGCTTGTCTCCAGTGGCAGCGCCGGATCGGGCCTGCGGCGCTATCTCGGCCTGGAGACCCCGCGCGAGACACAGGATCTGCTCGCCGATCTCCGCCGGATCGAGCCCGTCGTCGCGCCTGGCTTAGTGCCGACATCTCGATGGCCAGCCCAGTGCGGACATCCGCTCGTTCTTCTTCAACAGGCGGCCGTCAATCAGGCGCGGGCAGAGCTTGGACGGGCGGACGGGATCATGGGGGTGAACGGGCCGCCGGGGACTGGCAAGACCACCCTGTTACGTGACCTCGTCGCCAGCTGCGTCGTCGATCGCGCGAGCGCCATGGCGGCGTTCGATGATCCCGAATCCGCCTTCACGAGCTCCGGCCAGAAGGTGATGGTCGGGTCGAACGCCTTTCTCCACCTGTACAGGCTCGATCCCAGCCTGAAGGGGCATGAGATCCTGGTCGCCTCCAGCAACAACAAGGCCGTCGAGAACGTCAGCCGTGAACTCCCCCTGAAGAAGGAGTTCGGACGCGCGGAAGAGATCAAGTACTTCACGTCGATCAGCGACCACCTCGCGAACTCCCGCGATCCCGATGACGAAGAGGGAAAGGAAGCTGAGGCGATCGAGACCTGGGGGCTGATCTCGGCGGTGCTCGGCAACTCGAAGAACCGGGCGGCTTTCCAGCAGAAGTTCTGGTGGGACGAGGAGCGGGGCTTAAGGATTTACCTCAAAGCGGCCAAAGGGGACTCCGTCGCCCATAAAGTCTCGGATGAGAAGGGTAAGATCATCGAGAAAACGCCCGTGGTGGTCGTCAGGGAAAAGCCTGCATCCGGAGCGGATGCCGCTGCCCGTTGGCAAAAGGCGCGATCTCGGTTCCAGACACTGAAGCAGGCGATCGAGAGCGACTTGGAGCGCCTCGAGGGCCTTAGGGCTGCTTGCCTGAGATTGCCCGAGGAACGAAACAAGCTGGCCTCGCTTCGGGAACAGCATACAACTGTCGAGAACCAGCTAGCGCATGCAAAGCATCTGCTCGATAAGCGTATTTCCGAGCACGCCAAGCTGTCGGAGGAGGGTTGGCAGCGAGAGAGCGATCGGGCCAATCACAATCTGCTTCGCCCCGGTTTCTTTGCGCGTCTCTTCGGGACAGCTAGCTGGAAAGAATGGGCGAAGATCGCCAGGGATCTCGCTGAACAGACGAGACAGGCGCAGGAGCGAGTGGCAGTAGCCCATGCAGCAAGAGCTGACGCCTGCACGACCCATGATACCCTAGCCGCCGAATGCGCGGCCTCGGCGCAGCAGCTCTCGGATCTCACAGGCCTCATCTCACGGATCAAGCACATGATCGATGAGGTCCGCACCGAGATCGGCAGCGGCATCATCGACGAGGATTTCTTCAGCCGATCTCACCGAGAGATGCACCTGACTGCGCCATGGCTTCCCGCTGCCCTCCATCGGAAGCGGGAGGAGCTTTTCATCGCAGCTCTTGAGGTCCAAAAGGCGTTCATCGATGCCTCTGCCCGGAAGGTGATGCACAACATCAGTGCCTTGATGGGTGCCATGACGGCAGGGGCTTTCCCTGATGAGGAAAAGAAGGCGCTGCTCGGCGATCTCTGGTCGACCCTGTTCATGGTCATCCCGGTCGTCTCGACAACGTTCGCATCGGTCGATCGGATGTTCGGAGACCTGAAGCCCGGAAGCCTTGGATGGCTCCTGGTCGACGAGGCCGGGCAGGCGGTTCCGCAGGCCGCCGTCGGTGCCATCATGCGCGCGAAGCGTACCATCGTCGTCGGCGATCCTCTTCAGGTCCCGCCTGTGGTGTCTCTTCCGGATCGCCTTACGTCCGAGATCTGCGCCTTCTTCAAGGTCGACGTGGCTGAATGGGCGGCACCGACGGCGTCTACGCAGACGCTTGCCGACAAGGCTTCCCGAACGAAGGCCTCGTTCAGATCGGATTTGGGCAGGCGGGTGGTGGGAATGCCCCTGCTGGTGCATCGCCGCTGCCAGGACCCGATGTTCACGATCTCGAACGAGATCGCCTATGCCGGCGAGATGGTTCCTGCGCCGAAGCGAAAGGAGCCCAGCCCCGTCGGGGAGCTGCTCGGTCCCTCCTGCTGGTTCGACATCGACGGGAAGGCCGAGACGAAGTGGTGTCCAGACGAGGGTGAGCTCGTCGTGCGGATGCTGCGGCAGCTTGCCAATGCCGGCGTTGAAGGGCCGGATCTCTTCGTGATCACGCCCTTCAAGGTCATCGAGCAGGAGATGCGTCGGCGCTTGGAACGGGAGCAGGGCATCCTTTCAGCCTTCAGGGCGAAGCCTGAGGAATGGGTGCGGGACCGGGTCGGCACGATCCACACCTTCCAGGGCCGTGAGGCGGAGACCGTGATCCTCCTGCTCGGAGCACCCACCGTGGCCCAGCACGGGGCGAGAAAGTGGGCCGGCACGGGCCCTAACATCCTGAACGTGGCGGTGACCCGCGCGAAGCAGAACCTCTATGTGGTCGGCTCGCGCGGGGCCTGGTCCGGCATTGCGAACTTCAATGTGATGGCAAGGCTCCTGCCGTCCATGCGGGCATCGTCGGTCTCGGGTGAGAGAGCATGAGCGAATAGTTTTTGGCAAGAACTTAGGAGGCCGTCGAATAGCGGTCCCTTCCTGTGGAGGATTGCGAGATTGACTGGCGGTCAGACTTCGCGGCAATGTAAGTCGATGTTCGGAAGGTAGTATGTAAGCCCATTTTTATGGAAGTGGCAGCCACCTCCTTGGGGAAGGTGACTGCCTTCAGCTGTTTCTCAAAGAGCCTATTCGTCGCGCGGCATATTTCCCACGCGTTGACACAAGGATCGCGAGGTCAAATAGGTAGATTCCGTTGCGTCAGACATGGTCGTCCCTCATCATCGGCTGGTGATCCGGCGGGAACACGGGCGTTGCTTTGGACAGTCTATGCTCCAGCGCAACTTCCAGATGCCCTTGGGCCATCAGGGCATAGATGGGCCTGTTGGGGGTGGCGCAGCCGCTAAGTTGTAGCCCACATGTGCCAATGGTCGCAGGTTTTGTCCGAACATGATCGAGGATTCTCGCGCTCTGAGATGGAAGAACCTCATCGTCCCGGCAACCGAAGATGATCCTGGTGTTCCTCTGTATGTTGGCGGCTTTGTGATCGTTTCCTTCCAGGCTGAAATAGATGGCGCCCGCCTGCCTGAACGCATTGCGGATGATCGATATCTCTTCAGGGGTATGAGGCTGTCGGTAGGCGCTGCTTGGCCCTGCAAGCCACGCAGGGGCACCGCTTCTTGTCTCAGCTGTGACCTCGGACACCACATGATATGACCCGCCATTTAGGCCCCTCACCAAGAAGAGGCATGTCTGCTTTTTATATGCCCTAATCGTCGGGTGAATCTCAGCCACCTGGCATATGACGTAATCTTCGTCTGAACTGCATGAGATGGTACGGCCCCCGTTCTTCCGGCTGGCGAAAGTATGCTTGCTGGTTGGGTGGCCCCCATGGGCATCCTTGCGAAAGGGCATATCCTCGGGTCGACGGTAAAGAATGAGGTTTGGACCCAACTGGAACGGCTCTGCGGTTGCAAGGTATCGTTCGGGAGGGAAGCTCGGCTTCATAGCGGCTCCTGCAAAAATGCTTTGGATAGCCAGCGAGCGATTCCGTTTCCGCCCCTTGCCCTTGAGGGCAACATGGTGCAGATTGAGGCTGTCGCTCACCGACGGTTATTTTCTGCCCGACGCTTGGGTGCTAAAGGCAGGTTTGCTTGAGTTAGAAGATGCCCTGGTTGTTTGCCGCAACCGGGGCGTTTCTCGTTTCATCAGCCGCTCGTTGTCATGACGCTTCTCCACTGTGCAGGCGTTAACCTCGCCCATGTGTTCGGGCAGGTTGTGAAAAAGCAAGAGTGCAGCCCTGGATGATGGTGCGGCTGGCGCGGACGGCGCGACTGCAGACGCGAGCGTCGAGCTGTGCTCAAAGGATTCGATCTCCAGCGACGGCTTCCCCTCGCGAAGGATTCAAGTTGCCGACGCAAATTGGCCAGGTAAGCAGCCCAATCCGCCGGCGCAAACACCGTCGTAAGGATTCAAAATTCCGGGCGTGCCGCGCTCCGGTTCCGTCGGCGAATGATGCGTTGCCAGGATTCGATATCCGCTGCATGCGGCCCAGCGTCTGTGGTTTGAATCCTTGACATCGATGCCCTTCGGCTCCGCGCCGAAGCTGGGGATAAGGTTGCTCCAGCCTGCCTTAAGTGCCGCCCGAAAGGCCTGACGGGGCGTTTCCGGCTTTAGTGAACAGGAGGCAAAGATTCTTTGATTCGTATTGGACGCCTTCGGAAGAAGCTGATCCCGGATACATGAACCTCTCATCGGCGACCCATGGCGAAGATAAGTAAGGGTGTCTCAGCGAGCTCTATTGGGATGGCAAAGCTGGGGATGCGCATCCGGTTCGAGAGGGCGCTTGTCGAGCCTCCTCGGACGGCTCCCTCTAGGAAGCCTTCTCGATTGCGAGAGCATGGATGCTTCGATTTATCCGGTTCGTTTCTCAAGCATCGTCGATCTGTTGGGCGCGGAGCTCAATGCGGAGATGGAGCGCCAGACGGCGAAAGACTTCACTGTCGGTCCATCCAAGCCGATAGGAGCGCGTGGAGCGACCATGGTGGATACTTTAGGCGCGGCGCATGTGTAGCCGGCTGACCACGGTTTTTGCTGCTGACGGTATGTCCGTCTCGATGACGCGGCCCGCCTGATCAACTAGATCCGGGCCGGCTAGGCTACCAAGCCGGAGTTGAATACCAGCTCCAAGTTTCGATGTAAGCCAGCAATCTATAAACGGTTTAGACATCAGGGCGCTTGCCGCAAAAGGCTGGAATGGATCCAACCCCAGGGTTGCGCGTCACCGACTCGCGCCCAAGGGCCTTGTCGCTCGAATATTTTCACGCGTGTTCCAACCGGAACAACACGTACGGAAGTCGTTGATCGATCTGGACCCGTACGAACATTTGCAGCCTGGATCGTTGTGAATTGCTCTTCCGGTAAGTCTGCCGGAGACGGCTGTGCCATGACGGGGCCGCTAGCCGAAGAGCCGGGCGGCACAGGCGCTACTGGTGATGTTTGCGCTGGCAGTTGAACTGGCGTGACCGGGTTCCCCTTTTGAACAGATGAAACAACGGGCAGATTCGCTGAAGCGGTTAATTTCGCCTCTGCCTTAGGTCGATCTGGCTCGCCGCCAATGAGCAGAAACGGCGCACAGATAACTGCGATGGCAAGCGCAGTGACCTCGTGCGCTCCGACGACCGAAGGAAGTGCCGGCAGGGTCGCGGATACGTCGTCTATTCCCGAACTCATCTCGGTTTGCTCCCGTGGGGCCGGGAGAGGGCGCGCCGCCTGACGACGTAACTCGGCTTGCAGCCGTTGGAAGGCTGCGCCGAAGGCGACGGCTGCTTCGCAATTGCTGACCTGATAGGCCTCAGCAATGCCTGTCGGTGTTGAGAACCGGAGTTCTCCATACCGCACGATTGGAATCTGGTGGTTGTCTTTGAAGCGGCGGTCCGGCGACCCGTCGCGATTTGACTTGGCCCAAGCGTATCCAGTGATTTGGCTATCGCCAGGCACGCTCTCGCTTTCGATGAAGGAAATTGGCTCGACGTCTAGCCGGATTTCTCTCAGATCGATGAGGGCATAGTCCGTCGCTCCCTTCGCCCGCATGAGCATGAAGCCAGGAAAAATATCGAGATCGCCGCCATTTGCGTTCTGGAAACGCAAACCTTTTTGGGAGCCTGCTACAATGCCGTCCATCACTGAAGTCAACTGAACGGGCCGGCGGGTGACGGCTGTCGAGGCCGCCGAGCGCTCTCTCACTCGATCAATCCCAACAGACGAGGTGACATCCCATATACGATGTGAGCGGGAGAGCGATGCGTGTGCGGCTTCGAGCGCAAACTGGGCAGCAAGCGTCTCATTATCCATATCGAAGGTCACCCGAATCTGACTGACAGCCAGAGCCTCGGCAACCTTGATCGCTTCTTTCTCTGCATCCTCGAAAGCCGTTTGCGCCTTCGGGACCGCCTTCTTCAGGATCAGTCTTAGCGGGAACTGTTCACGCCGACGCAATTTTCGCCAGGCTTTCCGCCGACTGGCCAGTGCCGCCTCGAAGTCGGGGATGAGAGCAGCCTTTTGCGCCGAGGCCTCATTGATGAGCCGTTTGAGGCCTGCCAGATCCGGGCTGGTCAGCGCGGCGACTTCAGCGCTTCGGATCTCGCCGGCAAGGGGCAAATCATCAGTGATATCTGATGGAATTGGGTTGGATCCGGGCTCAGGAAGTGAAGCCTCCGATGAGCTTTCGAGACGTGCCCGAGGCTTGGAAGATAGCTGGTGCCGATAAGAAAGGCCTGTCCCAGGGAGGCCTACGGTTACGGAGCTCCCGCGTGAGCTGAAATTGAATGTTGCTCCAGGGCCGCCAACGCTGACGCTCATGCCCGACTTGCTCAAGTTCAGGCGGACACCAGGGAATTCACGAACCGACTTACGAAATCTAAACGGCAAAACACTTCTCGTTTATGCGACCTATGCGTGTATCGTCTCCAGAAAGTTACATCCTGGCAAGATGCCGTAAGGACAATGCTATAGACGTTGGCTTCATTGAACGCCCACCGACTGTGGCTGTTGAGTCAATTGAGGCAGCCTATAGTGAAACCATCCAAACTATGGTTCCGCTCTAATCTGGGAAAGGTATAGGAATTGTGAGCGGCCGGGTGCTCATGGTTTGAGGCATAACAAGCCTGTGAATTTCTCCCAACAGGCATCGCCTTCTATGAAGCCGCGTTTAAACTGGAGATTGAAATTTTCGAAGCTGAGTAGAGATTATGCAGCAACCGTTCGTGCTCCGGTTTAAGTCAGTCATTACCCGTGAGGGAGGCGATGCCTTCATCGATACTGATGCTCGGTATGATACAAAGGCTATGATGTGGTTGGACGGGGCGTCAGAGCCTCTCTGGGCTAACCGAGCGAGCAAGCCCTATACCCCTTGTCATACTGCCGCTCACACGATCAAGGGTGGTTATACTCCTTCCGGCAAATACAAGCCTCCGAAAACCGTTCCGGGTAAAACAGATAAACGTTCGGGAAAGTGACCCACGCAAGTGAGGCGCAAGGTCATTGTACTTGCACAATACACGGATCTCCATGCGGATGCCGTTATAGATTGGTGCCGTCAGCTTGGAATGGAGCCACTGCGCATATGCCCAGAAGATATTATCTCACGCGACGCTGACTTTCTTCTGACCGTCATGCCACATGAATGCTCTTGGCGTATCGAGACAGGGTCAATCCAGATATCTTCCAATGAAGACTTCACCGTCTTTTGCAGGGACTGGGAAGTGCCTACGGTACAGAGTACGGAAGATTTGGAGCGCTCCGTCGCTCTTGAGGAGGGCCGGGCAGCGCTATTTGGGTGGCTCGCTTCCATACCCGCTGATCGGTGTCTTGATCATCCTTTCATCCAGCAGCGGTTCGACTCCAAGATAGTGCAGGTCGGCTTGGCGAAGCAGGTTGGCCTGTCTGTACCTCAGACAGTCGTAACGAACGACCCCAGCCAGGCCCAGCAATTTCTTACCCGGCATCGCTCCGTGATCAAGCTGATGAGCAATGTATCGTTTGTAGGGTTAGAGGGGCAGGGCGAGTTCGTATATACATCAGCGGTAAACGATGAACATTTGAACGAGTTAGGTGAAATCCGGAATTGCCCCGTCCTTCTCCAGCAGGCGATCGAGAAGGTCGGCGATGTAAGAGTAACGGTTGTCGGTGAGCAGGTTTTCCCAGCGCTGATAACAGCGCCAGATCCAATGTATAAAGCATTGGATTTCAGAGCCATGCCGTCGGAGAGAGTTGAGCGATTTGACTTGGATCCAATAACGAGAGAGGCAGTCATAAAGCTCAACCGGGCTATGGGACTCCGCTTTTCAGCAATGGATTTCGGCTTGCTATCCAATGGCGAGCTTATTTTCTTTGAGGCTAATGTCGCGGGTAACTGGCTCTGGATTGAGAAAGAGACCGGACTTGAAATAACTTCGGAAATCGCTCGCGAGCTAAATAGGCTCCCTAAAAAGTCAGATGCGTCTCGACAGATGGATTTGCCATAAGACTACAAGTTTTCTGATTGAGTGATCTGGAGTGAGTGAAAAAGCGCCTTGCTGTCGAAGGCGAGAAGCCCCAATGACAGCCTCAAGCTTCAGAATAGGCACATTACCCGCAAAGTTGGCCTGCCCCCTTTGAAGTGGTCCTCCCTGATGTATGGCTTTTTGCCATTTGGAGGACGAGAGAATGCCCAGGAAGAGACACACGGCTGAAGAGATTGTCGCGAAGTTGCGGCAGGTTGATGTGCTGACGGCGCAAGGCCGTTCAGT
>NZ_JBFRGW010000065.1:0-14967 GCF_052115545.1 Microvirga sp. 2MCAF35 | reverse complement strand
TTCGAGCCGACGGTGATGACCGGGGTGACGCAAGCCATGAAGGTGACGAAGGAGGAGACGTTTGCGCCGCTGGCGCCGATCATCAGCTTTGCCGACGAGGCGGAGGTGATCGCGATGGCGAACGACTCGGAGTTCGGGCTGGCGTCGTACTTCTACGCGAAGGACATGGCCCGGGTGTGGCGGGTGGCGGAGGCGCTGGAGAGCGGGATGGTCGGGGTGAACACGCCGGCGCTCGCCAACGAGATGGCGCCGTTCGGGGGCGTGAAGCAGTCGGGTCTCGGCCGCGAGGGCTCGAAATACGGCATCGAGGGCTTCCTCGAAATCAAGTACATCAACCTCGCTGGATTGTGAGCGATAGATGCCGCGATAAAAAGAACGAGCTGCTCACTGGTTTCGTGCTGCCCGAGCAAGCAGGCGATCGGCCTTCCACTGAAGACTTCGATATTCCGTCCGGCGTCATTAGACGCCGGATGACCTCACTTCGATTCAGTCCGAACGCATCTCATCCAACGAAGAAGCCCCATCGCAAGCGGGCTATCTAGGCATAGGAAGACGCGCTCTGCTTCATTGAGACGTCTTGAATCAGATGGGTGAACATGGCCGAAAATGCGGGCGCATTCTGTTCGAGGAGCATATTATCGGTGTTGCATCCCTCAGGTCCGACATACTCCTCGCAGTGAGAGACATGCGCGGACCATAAGCGTGCGAAATGCTGTGAATCCGCCCAGCTGGCACTCGGAAGGAACAGGGATGTCCGGCCGGAATACGATAGCGGCTTGTATTGGGCGACCGCCGTCATGGTGGCCTGCTCGACAAGCGCGCGACGTGTGAGGAACGGATCCTCTTCCGTATTGGTGTCAGGGGCTCGAGACGTCTTCAATTTGCGCGCCGCGGCGGCGATCGCCTTGTAGGCTGTCGTGCGGAACCCGTCGATGTCGGCGCTTGCACGCTTCAGGTTCTTTACGACACGCTCCTTGATGCGGTTATAGGGGCGGAAATAGGCAGGATGGGGACTGCCGAACATGGCCAGAAGGGCGACAGGGACATCGATTCCTTCGAGCTGCCTAGCAAGCTCGAACGCGATGGTTCCTCCAGCACAAAATCCGGCGAGGATGACCGGTTGCGTCGTCGTCTGCCGGATTTGCCTTGCGAAATAGGCTGCGATCTCCTCGACTTTCGTAAGGGGTGTTTCTCCCCCGTCGAGCCCAGGTGGCTGGAGACCGAAGAAGGGTTGCTGTGGGCCGAGATTTCGGGACAGTGCGCGGTAGCAGAAGACATCGCCGTTATGGCCTGGAACTGCGAAAACCGGCGTGCCGTCGCGACCTTTCTGAAGCGGAACAAGGCTCTTCTGTTCATGAGAGCGCTCCTGCACCGCCTTAAGGGAGGCCAAGAGTTCAGCCTTACGCTCTGTGAGGAGCGTCCTGAGCTCTGGAGTTAAGGCACCGGGGGGCGCCTCGCAGCGCAGTCGGTCTCCATCGGCCCAGATCCTGATCTCCTTCTCTCTCAATTCGGCGAGAATCGACCCGACGCTCATATCTCGATCTCCTCCCGCGCGCTCTCCTTCGTCCGGGGACTGGGATGTGCCGCCAGCAGGATGCCTTCAACGAGTTCGCTCTGGCCGGCGATTGTCGGATTCTCGAAAATGTCACGGAGGTTCAGGTTCGCATTGAGCTCACTCCTGATCCTGGTCAGCGCCCTTGTGACCAACAGCGAGTAGGCCCCCAATGCAAAGATGTCGTCGTCGATCCCGATATGCTCCCTGCGGAGGAGTTCTCCCCAGATGCGACTGAGCACGATCGCCGAATGCGGGAGGTCTGGCTTCGCTTCTTGCGCCGGTACGCTTGGGATGGAGGCAAGCGCGACGAGCGCATCCCGGTCCACCTTGCCGTTGTTCGTGAGCGGAAACCGATCGACGAACGCGAAGCGCTGGGGGATCATGTGCTCAGGGATTCGTGCCGCGATGAATTCGCGAAGAGCGTGTTCGGTCGGCGGCATGTCCCCCGTGATGAGGTAGGCCGTGAGGAAGGGAAGCCCCCCTGGAGGTGCATCAGCGAGAACCAGGCATGACTGGATCTCCGGATGCTCCAGCAACGTCTGCTCGATCTCGCCCAGCTCAACCCTGTATCCCCGAATCTTGACCTGGTGATCGATACGTCCGAGGTATATCAGCGTATTGTCGTCGTTCATCTTCACTAGGTCGCCCGTCTTATAGAGCTTTGCTCCCTTGTGCGGGCCAAAAGGATCAGGGAGAAACCGCTCGGCCGTGAGTGTCGGCCTGTTCAGGTATCCCTCGGCAACGCCGTCTCCACCGATATACAGCTCGCCGATTTCTCCATTCGGGACAGGGTTCAATTCGCTGTCGAGGACATAGAGCTGGGTATTGGAGATCGGCCGTCCTATTGAAACCGATCCCTGGTGCGGGTCTGACGTCCTCATCTCGTGGACGCAGCATCCCACAACCGTCTCCGTCGGACCATACTCGTTGAAGATCCGGGTTTCGGGTGCGAAGACACGCCATTTCTCCAGGATCTCGGCCCGTAGATTTTCCCCACCGATCACCAGGCCTGCAGTGGATGCTGCGATCTCTGTCTCGTTGAGCTCCTGCGTCACCATCTCAAGATGCGCGGGAGTAATTTTCACCAACGCATAACCCTTGCCTTGGCGCATCGCCTTGATGAGTTCCTGACCGCCCTCGCTCTCAGGAAGGAGTTCGACGGCGCCCCCGACCATCAATGCGGGATACAGGCTGGTGACCGTCAGATCGAACGCGATGGAGGAATGAACCGGAACGATGCAGCCGCTTTGCACATTGTAAGCGCCAATCGTCCACGTCAGATAATTGACCAGACCGGAATGCGTGATCATCGCGCCCTTCGGCTTTCCGGTCGATCCGGAGGTATACATGACGTAAGCAAGTGCAGAAGGAGGCGTCTGAGGGCGCACCTCTGGATCATGACGAGCGGTGGCATCGAACGCATCGCCATCGAGCAGAACCGTAGGCAGGTTGCCGTCGAAGAGGTCAGCCTGCGATGAGGCCGTCAGAATGCAGGACACTGCAGAATCGTCGATAATGAAACGCAAACGTTCGCGCGGATATGTCGGATCCAAGGGAACATAGGTAGCACCGGCCTTCCAGACGCCGAGCAGAGCTGCAACAAGATCGGGACACCGTGAGAGGCAGACGCCAATGAGACTGCTCTGCTGAACACCCAGAGACCGCAGGTGATGCGCTATGCGATTGGCGCGATCGTCCAGTTCGCCATAGGTCATTGCCTGATCGAAGTGGCGGACGGCCACAGCGTTCCTGTTGCGACGGACCTGCTTCTCGAACAGCTCATGAACGCATTCGTTCGGGTAAGGCGATGCTGTACCCCGGAGAACGCTTCCATCCGGCACTTCCGTGCGTCCCAAATTCAGACCTGCCGACGAAAAGAACTCCTGGTTTGCGACATTCGGCGTTTGATCATCCATCATGGTGTTTGTCCCCCCAATCTAAACCGGGTCTAACTGCTAAAGAGTGGACGCAATGATCTCATGCATGATCTCGTTTGTTCCTCCATAGATGCGCTGCACGCGACTGTCGGTCCAAATGCGGGCGATGGCATATTCGAGCATGTAGCCATAGCCACCATGCAGCTGAAGGCAGGTATCCACGACCTTCCACTCTGTGTCGGTGAACCATAGTTTTGCTATTGCCGCTGTCATGTCGTCGATCTTGCCGGTAATGCAGCGTTGAATGCAGTCGTTCAGGAACACGCGGCCGATGTGCATCGCAGACTTGCATTCTGCGAGCTTGAAACGGGTATTCTGGAAGTCGATGATAGACTGCCCGAATGCGGCTCGCTGCTTGACATACTCTGTTGTCAGGGCCAATGCCCGCTCAGCAGTTGCGAGCGCTTTCGCCGAGATGGTGAGACGTTCGTAGGGTAGTTGCTCCGTCATCTGCACCAGGCCGTGGCCCTCGGAGGGGCCCAGCAGGTTCGCCTTCGGAACGCGCACGTTCTCGAAGAATATCTCGCAGGTGTCCTGAGCCTGCATGCCGACCTTTTCGAGGGGAGATCCCACCCTATAGCCGGGCAGGTCCGAGGTCTCGACAATGATCATGGATATGCCCCTGAACGGGGCGACTTCGGTGTTGGTCTTGGCAGCCACGCAGATCAGGTTGGCGAGGGAACCGTTGCTGACGAATGTCTTGGAACCGTTGATTACATAGTGATCGCCATCCGGCCGGGCAGTTGTCCGAATCGAGGGGAGGTCCGATCCGGTTCCGGGCTCCGTCATGGCGATTGCTGCAATGAGGTTCCCGCGTGCCATTTCGGGCAGCCACCGACGCTTCTGATCCTCGCTGCCATAGAAAAGGATATATCGCGCGACGATTCCTTGAACCGAACTGCCGAAGTGGACGCCTGCGCTGGCGAGCTCTTCGCAGACGATGATTTCATTGGCGAAATTGCCGCCGCCGCCGCCATATTCCAGGGGTACATCCGTGAGGAGAAGTCCGGCCGAGCCGGCATTCCTCCAGGCTTCGGCCTCTGGTCCTTTCCGCTTCCGCCAATGGTCCTGGAGGGGTGCAAATTCCGCCTCTACAAACCGTCGGACACTGTTTCTGAATATACGAGTTTCTTCAGTTTCCCACAGCGGCTCGCAACAAGTTGGCTCCATGGGAACAACCTTGGAAAGAGATGGATTCATCTGGATTTTGGCTGGCGCCTGAGCGCTATTTTTCACAATCTAGTGAGTTAATATTCCATCGATTGGGAGCTTTCTGAAATGCTCTTAGGATATACTACTTATTAGAAGCGCAATAACATACATGAGCACGGGCATCCGCCTAGCGAGGGATGCCAAGAGGCGGTCTAATGTCTCATACCTCTATTGGTGCTGCCCATGCCTGACGGCTACACGCCGTTAGAGGTAATCGCCGCTCAGGCCGATATGTCTCCAGCCGAGCGGCGCGACATGGTTCAGCTGCTCATCCGGCACGATCACGTTTCGGGATCGCAGATGTTGCAGCGCTCCACTCATGTAGGGTGCTCACCAAGTCCGAGGCTTGGAAAGTGCCACCATGCAAGTTCCGGAAGTCATCGTCCTGCCGCCCTGCTATGGATGCCAAGGCGAGCGTCCATGGCCTCGGTGAATGACGGAAGCAGAAGCTTGTTGCCGAGGCCGCTGATGTGGTCGCCGTCGAGAAACAATGGCTGCCCGTCGCGCCAGGCGTGGCACTGGTCTTCGGGGCAGAGAACGGGATATGGATCCCATACGCCGACACCAGGCACCTGCTCGGAAATGCGCGCGAACGATTGCAGCACCGGCTGACGGAAAGCGTCGAGCAGGCTTCGCGGTACTGAGAATCCTGGAGCGCAGATGGGATTGTCGTGATTGAACCAATCAGCGCAGCGGAATGGCGGCGCCTTGAACACGGGCTTTGGTCCTTCAAAGACGATGTGAACGCCGCGTTGCGCAATCTCGCGCAGAGTTGCCACCGCAAAGGCAACACTGCGCCGGCGTCCGGCATCGGCGCGCGGACCGAACATCTCGCCTTCTGCCTGCTCCTGGCCGAAAAAGATCCATTGGTCTGAGAGGCGCGGCAACCGCAGGGATGGGAGAAAGAGCACGTCGCCGGGCTTCAGGCGAGCCCGCAGGTCGCCGAGTGCCGCGTCCGTGTAGTGCCGGCACCGGGCGTCATCAATGTCGCGCCAAGGCTGGAGGCTGATGAATGGGCAACCGCCATTCGTGTAGGCATAGATGCGGATCGCTTTGCGAATGGCGTACTGCTTCAACAGCCCTTCATAGGCCATGGCGTGGGAGTCGCCGATTACATAGATGCTGGAATTGCTCAGCTGCCGTGGTTGAATACAGCCCTTGGGGCTGTAAACCAGCAGTCGTCCGCCTGCGACGATGTGGCGTTCAGGCTCGGCATTGCAGCCCGGATCGTCCACGTTGACGGGGGCAACGTTTGGATACCAGATTTCCGCGTTCCGGCTGACGGTGCTGAACGAAATCCGGTGCTGATGATCGGCTATGACCTTCGCCCCCAAGCAGGCAATGGCGACGACCACGAGGCTGCCGGCAAATGCCGCTCCCTGCGGAATGCGGCTGAAGCGTCTGCTATGGCGAATGGGATTCTCGATGAAACGCCAGGATGCAAGGGCAAGGACGAACGTGAGCGCAGCCGCCAAGACGCGCGTCAGCGGGCTTTCGAGCCCCCAAGTCCAGCGAAGGATAACGAATACCGGCCAATGCCAGAGGTACAGGGAATAGGAAATCCTGCCGACGAAAACCAAAGGCCCATTGCCGAGCAGTCTGTGCAAGGGTTTCATTTCAGGGTGGTGGTGAAGGCTCCAGATGACCCCAAGGGTCCCCAGGACCGCAGGCAAAACGCCGGGAACAGGAAACCGGCCGTATCCAGGGATTGCAAAGGCGACGAGGAGTAAGAGCAGCGATACGGCGCCGACGATACCCCGCACAAGGCCAGCATGCCTGGATGGTATCGCCCCCTCAGGACAGCGGCTGATAAGCTGGTAGAGCAAGACACCGGCCGCCAATTCCCAGAGGCGGCTGGGCGTGAGAAAATACGCCTGCAAAGGATCGGCATGGCTCTGCCACCAGCCCCAGGATAGCGATGTCGCCAAGGTGCCGGCGACCAAAGCAATCGACAAGGCCCGTCCGCGGTTGCTCCTCGTCCACGGGAAAAACAGGAAAGGGAAGAGCAGATAGAACTGCTCTTCTACCGCCAATGACCAGGTGTGGGTGTAAGGGTTGAAGTCCGTCGTCGGGGCAAAGTAGTCGCGACCGCTTTTGGCCAAGACGAAGTTGCTGAGGCCAAAGAAGGCATACAGGCCGGTCTTCTGGTTCTCCGCACTGAGCCAAGAGGGTGGGATCAGCAGCGCGGTCAGAACAGCCGTAACCAGCAGACATGCGACCAGCGCAGGTGCGATGCGTCTCAGGCGCCGCGCATAGAAGAAGGCGAGAAACTGCCGGGCGCCCTGTCCCTTGAAGCTGGCGATGGAGGCGCTGACAATGAAGCCGGAGATGACAAAGAACACATCGACTCCGACGAAGCCGCCAGGGAGCCAGGGGCCGTGGAGATGGTAGATGAGCACCGACAGTACAGCCAAGGCTCGCAAGCCGTCGATATAAGGATAGTACTGGGTGCGGGGGGCCAAGTGTGGGGAGGAGAGCATACTTGGTCTCGGGGGCTAAGGCGCAATTGGGTTGGTCTTGTAATATCTTTGCTGTCGCACATTGCCTATAGCCAACGTTGCCGCCCTGTCAGCCAGAGGCCGCCGGGTTCAAAAGTCAAGCCAGCGACAAAGGTGGGAACGCAGAGGGTCGCCCGGAGCCTATGATAATCATGTGATTTATCAATAATTTAAATGAAAATTCGCAATGGAGGTATCATCTGCGAACCTGGTTCTGTTGTCCTTCGCCATTTGAGAGAAAACTGTAGAGAAATTCCTACATTTTTGCAGAACCTCGGACCTCTTCCAGATATGCTCCCTGCAAGGTCTGTAAGCCAGATTTTAATTTAAGATCAAATACTTGTTTGGTTTGCAAGACTCCGCCACATTCGGATCCGTCTGGCGTCAAATTCCTTTCGGGAGTAATTCGCGGAAGGCCCTGGCCATATTGGTCGAGCCACCGCTCAAGATCGTCTGATCTAACGGTGATCGTTGCCCAAGCGTCTTGGCAGCGGGTTGGTCCCTATTGTCTCAAAGGACCATCTCTATGAGCGAACGAAACGCTATTTCTGCCTCGGCTCTGACCACAGGGATCGCTGTCTCTCCTCCAAACCGCAAGGTGAAAGCCCTCTAATGATCAGCTTGAGCCCACATGGGATCTTTGAAGAACTGTTTCTGACTTAGCTGATCCGTGAATCTGCACAACGGCAGCATCGGAGGTTGCCGCCGACTATGAAGACAGGGCGAAACCAACATTCCTGCTCTGCGTTACACAACCGTAGCAGTTCGAGTGCGTGAGGTTTGCGCGTATGCGGCAGTTTCTGCGTGACAATGGGCTATCAGTGGCCTTGTTCAGCCTGTTCCTTATCTGCCTTGTTGGCCAAGCCCTCACTGGCTGGAGAGCCGATGTCGAGGAGCTCCGCCTGCATGAACTCCCAGCGATCGGTTTCGCGGACTATTTGACCAGCGGCCACTTCATCTCAGCCGTGTTCGAAAACTGGGAGAGCGAGTTCCTCCAGATGGCGGCCTACGTGTTGCTGACCATCTTCCTGTTCCAGAAGGGCGCCTCGGAATCCAAGAAGCCGGACGAGGTCAATTCCGAGAACGAGCCGCCATCCGCCCATCGCGGCGATCCTGACGCACCGTGGCCCGTCCACCGCGGTGGCTTGCTGCTGAAGCTCTACTCGCATTCGCTCAGCATCGCGCTGGTCACACTCTTCCTTGCATCCTTTTGGTTGCATCTGACGGGAAGCACACGTCGGATGAACGAGGAGGCTATCATGCATCATCAGCCGATGAACACAGCAATCGAGACGCTGGGCGAACCGCAGTTCTGGTACGAGAGCTTCCAAAACTGGCAGAGCGAGTTCCTGTCGATCGCCGTGCTGCTGGTGCTCGGGATTTACCTGCGGGAGCGCGGATCGCCGGAGTCAAAGCCTGTGGCCGCTCCGCACGAAGCCACCGGGCACTGACAGGCTCTGGTTCAACATGCCTTTGACAGTGAGAGCCTGCTCTCCCCGATGCCTGCCCCCATGATCGGTTGCTGCAATGCAGCAACCGATCATGATTTAGAACGTTGCCCCTCTCTGAATCCACCGGAGGGGTGCATGAGCGGTCCGAATACGGGAACTGATCCGAATACACCGAGGCGTGGACATGACAACGCTCTCTCCGCTTCGCTGCCCGACCAGGAGCATAATGAGACCTTCCGCGCCCCCGAAACTGGCCATTCCAGGTCACGTAGGTGGCTTGTTCCAGCCCTGCTGAGCGCCGCAACCGGCCTTGGTGCAGCGGCGCTGTACAACGTAAGGCAAACCCGCGCAACCGAGCGCCGGTACCCGCCCATAGGCCACTTCCTCGACGTGGATGGGGTGCGCTTGCACTACATCGAGCGCGGCCAGGGCGATCCACTGGTCTTGATCCATGGCAATGGCACTATGATTCAGGATTTCACCGTCAGCGGCCTCATCGATCGTTTGGTGGGGCGCTACCGGGTGATCGTCATCGACCGGCCGGGCTATGGCTACAGCTCGCGGCCACGCCAGCTCTGGACGCCCCGTGCTCAGGCCCGACTGTTCCAAAGAGCACTGGTGCAGCTTGGGGTGGAGCAGACCGTGGTCTACGGTCACTCCTGGGGCACCCTTGTGGCATTGGCCCTGGCAATGGAGTTCCCGTCCTTGGTTCGTGGTCTAGTGCTGGGCTCGGGCTACTACTATCCAACGTTGCGGGCCGACACGTTCCTGCTCTCGCCACCGGCGATCCCGGTGATCGGCGATGGCATGCGCTACACCATCTCTCCGCTGATTGCCCGGGCGATTCTGCCAGGCATGATCAGGCGGATGTTCCAGCCCGCTGCCGTACCGGCGCGTTTCGACCGCCTGTTCCCCAAGGCTCTGATGCTACGTCCCTCACAGCTCCGCGCGGCGGCCGAAGATGCAGCACTCATGACGCCTTCAGTCATGGAATTGAAGAAGCATTACCGGGAACTTATGATGCCGGTGGCTATCGTCGCAGGTACTGACGATCAGATAGTCGACGTGGGCCGCCAGTCCGAGCGCCTGCACGGTGAACTGCCTGACGGCGAGTTGATACTCCTGCCGGGTCTCGGCCACATGGTGCATCACATGGATCCTGACGCTGTCGCCAAGGCCATCGATCATACGGTGCAACTCTCCGGGCGCGCGCCCGTCTTCTGACCGGCGGGTTTCGGGTAAGGCCATGCTGAACCCGGAAGACGAGCCTCAGACCGGATGGCTAACGGCTGCTCCTGGCACTCCCTAAGACGTAAGATCTTGGTCCGCTCAGGCGCCCAAGAGCCGGTATGCATCGATCTACGGCAATGCGAGCGTCTGCCGCACAGGAGACGTGATGAGGGAACTATCACGGCACATGTTTGAAGTTTCCCAGGAGAAATCTGAGACCTTTCGCGTCAGGCAAGACACCGTAGACATTCTCGATAATGGTCAGGTTTATTGACCTATGTGCAGCGATACTTGATTCATTGTGAAAGCGGTCGTCTTCACAGCTTGATATGGAGCAGTTCTTCCTAGAATATTCATTCCAATGACATCTGAAGCCGGCATCAGACTGGCGAGAGGAATGAACGGGGCCGGGAGGAAGCGCATGCTTCAATGCGAGCGCGCGACTTGGACGTTCGATAGGTCGGTCACCAATTCGGCTGAACCCATCCGGATGTATCAGCGTGCGGACAGGTCTTTCTCCAGCCAGCTCAAAACGGCAAGCCGATGAATTCCTGCCAGAGCCCAGGCCGGCGCATTCGCCATGAAATGGTCTGGCGAATACATCCTCATCACATCCGACCAGCCCTCTTCCCTACCGGCCGCTGGAGGCTGGAAGCGAAGGCCGGTTGATTTCAAGTGCGCGGTCCACTCCGGGACGGCCGCGCATGGTGCCAGAAATCCCGGATCATGGAGGAAGCGAACGATGACCCTGTCTAGACGTGATCTGCTTCTTGGGACCGCCGGCCTTGCCGCCGGTGCGGCGGGAGCCCAGCTTCTAAAGGCCGGGCCGGCTTTCGCGCAGGCCGCCGCACCTCAGTACAAACCGGAGCAGGGCGCCACCTTGCGCGTGCTGCGATGGACCCCTTTCGTGAAGGGGGATGAAGACTCCTGGCTCGCCAATACGAAGAAATTTACGGAAGCAACCGGCGTCGAGGTGCGCGTCGACAAGGAAAGTTGGGAGGACATTCGCCCCAAGGCAGCTGTTGCGGCCAATGTCGGTTCGGGTCCGGATATCATGCTCGTCTGGTTCGACGATCCATTCCAGTATCCGGACAAGCTCCTGGATGTCACGGATATCGGGACCAGCTTCGCCAGAAAGTATGGTGGCTATTATCCTGGTCTCGAAGGTTATGCCAAACAGGGTGACAAGTTTATCGCGCTCCCGCTGGCGACCATTGGCAACGGCATTCTCTACCGCGACAGCATGGTCAAGCAGGCCGGATTCTCGAAATTCCCCGAGAAGTCGGATGAATTCCTCGAATTGTGCAAAGCGCTCAAGGCGAAGAGCAAGCCCGCCGGATTCGCACTCGGCAAGGCTGTCGGCGACGGAAACAACTTCGCGCACTGGATCGTTTGGAGCCATGGCGGCAAGATGGTCGACGAGAGTGGAAAGGTCGTCATCAATTCGCCCGAGACCATCAAGGCGCTGCAATACGCCCGCGAGCTCTATCAGACCTTCATTCCGGGCACTGAGAGCTGGCTCGACATCAACAACAACCGTGTCTTCCTCGCCGGCGATGTCTCCGTGACGGCAAACGGCGTCTCGCTCTACTACTCGGCCAAGAACGATCCGAAGATGGCCGAGCTGGCACAGGACATCCGCTCCACAACCATGCCGGTCGGCCCAGTTGGCCAATCCGTGGAACTGCACCAGACAACCTCGACGGTGATCTTCAAGTATACGAAGTTCCCGAACGCGGCGCGCGCCTATTTGCAGTTTATGCTCGACAAGCCGCAGATGGATGCGTGGATCACCGGATCGAGCGCCTATTGCTGCCCACCCCTGAAAGGTCTGATCGACAATCCTGTCTGGACGTCCGATCCGGTGCACGAACCCTACAAGCGCGCCTCGGCAACCCTGCGGCCAAATGGCTATGCGGGCCCGCTCGGGTACGCATCCGCGGCCACGATGGCGGATTACGTGATGGTCGACATGGTGGCCGAGGCTGCCACGGGCCAGCGTACGCCCGAGGAAGCGGCTAAGCGTGCGGAGCAGCGGGCTAACCGCTACTATCGCGTCTGACGAACCTGAAGGGGCGGTGTGCGAGCGCCGTCCCTTTCCATGTCGACGATTTTGGAGGCGCCTATGGTCGATGCCGCCCTTTCCCGCGACGGCGCGACGGCTGCGCCCGTACGCACGCCGCTCATGCAGAGCAAGGTTTTTCTCGGTCTGCTTTTCATGCTGCCGGCGGCCTTGTTTCTTCTCGTCTTTCTCTCCTATCCGCTCGGTCTCGGTGTCTGGCTTGGCTTCACCGACACGCGCATCGGTCGCGCAGGCATCTTCGTCGGGTTGGAGAACTACCAGCTCCTCTGGGACGACAGCATTTTCTGGCTCTCGGTCTTCAATACGATCCTGTATACGGTGGTGGCCTCGATCCTGAAGTTCATGCTGGGTCTCTGGCTCGCGCTTCTCCTCAACGAGCATCTGCCGTTCAAGGCCTTCATCCGCGCCATCGTTCTCCTGCCCTGGGTGGTGCCGACCGTGCTGTCGGCGATCGCCTTCTGGTGGATCTACGATACCCAGTTCTCGATCATTTCCTGGGCGCTCATGAAGCTCGGATTGATCAGCTCTCCCATTAACTTCCTGGGCGATCCGAACAATGCCCGCGCGACAGTGATCCTCACGAACGTCTGGCGCGGCATTCCCTTCGTGGCGATCACACTGTTGGCAGGGCTTCAAACAATCTCCCCCTCGCTCCATGAGGCGGCGACCCTCGACGGCGCGACTTCGTGGCAGCGGTTCCGCTTCATCACGCTGCCCATGCTCTCGCCCCTGATCGCCGTGGTGATGACTTTCTCCGTGCTGTTTACGTTCACGGATTTCCAGCTCATCTACGTGCTGACTCGGGGCGGGCCCCTCAACGCGACCCACCTCATGGCGACCTTGAGCTTCCAGCGTGCCATCCCCGGCGGACAGTTGGGTGAGGGCGCGGCCATCGCCGTGGCGATGGTGCCGTTTCTTCTCGCTGCAATTCTCTTCAGTTACTTCGGGCTGCAGCGCCGCCGCTGGCAGCAGGGAGGGGCCGATACATGACCTCGAGCGCCAGATCTTCTGATCCCGTCGTCGCCGACGACAGCGTCGGCATGAGCTATCTCAACCGCACCCCGCAGAGACTGCTCACGGTGTACCTGCCCCTCGGGATTTTCATGATCATCCTCCTGTTTCCCTTCTACTGGATGACGATCACAGCCCTGAAGCCCAATGCGGAACTCAACAATTTCCGCGACTACAATCCGTTCTGGCCGTCCAGCCCGACGCTGCAGAACATCCGATATCTCCTGTTCGAGACGTCTTATCCGGGCTGGCTCGTCAACACGATGGTCGTGGCGATCGGCTCGACCATCCTGTCACTCGCCGCGTCGGTCTTCGCGGCCTATGCCATCGAGCGGATCCGCTTTCCCGGTTCCAGATGGACAGGCCTCGCGATCTTCCTGGCCTATCTGGTGCCGCCCTCAATCCTGTTCATTCCTTTGGCGGTCATGATCTTCAAGTTCGGGATCTACGACTCGAAGCTTGCTTTGATCTTTACCTATCCGACCTTTCTGATCCCGTTCTGCACTTGGCTGCTGATGGGATACTTCCGTTCCATTCCCTACGAGCTGGAGGAATGCGCACTCGTCGACGGGGCCTCTCGCTGGCAGATTCTGACAAGGATCATGCTGCCGCTCGCGGTGCCGGGCCTCATCTCGGCCGGCATTTTCGCTTTCACCCTGTCCTGGAACGAATTCATCTACGCGCTCACCTTCATTCAGTCGTCCGAGAACAAAACCGTGCCTGTGGGGGTTCTGACTGAACTTGTACGCGGCGACGTCTACGAATGGGGGGCGCTCATGGCGGGTGCCCTTTTAGGTTCTCTCCCAGTCGTGCTGCTGTACTCTTTCTTTGTCGATTACTATGTATCTTCGATGACAGGCGCAGTGAAGGAATGAGTGAATACAAGAGGTCGCCCTAACCTGAGCGTCCTTTACCCCGGCAAGCCGAAATGTCTGGAGGTGGCACATTTTTGGAAGAATCGCTTTGGTCAGCTCATGAGGCGATCAGCAGACCTTTATTCCATCTGCTGTCAGGGGAGGTGAAGGAGCGTTGACTGGTCGCAGGCGCAATCCTAGCGTGACGCGACCATGAAGGAGCCCTCAATGGCGCGTACTCTCCTCTGCTTCGGCGACAGTAATACCCATGGCACCCCGCCCATCGTCACGCGAGGGGAGGCCTACCGCCGCTTTGGGGCGGACACGCGCTGGCCCCGGGTGGTCGCCTCGCTGCTTCCAGGCTGGGAGGTCGTGGAGGAAGGCCTTCCTGGCCGGACGGCACAGTTCCCTGACCCGGTGATGGGCGCACATATGGATGGCCGCGATGGACTGAAGATCGCCCTCCAAACTCATGGTCCTATTGATGCGCTCACTATCATGCTCGGGACCAACGACACGAAGACGCGCTTCGGCGCATCGCCGGAGAAGATCACGGCTGGCATAGCAGGTCTCCTTGATATCGCGATGAGCCTTGAGATGCAGGCGCGGCATGGCGATTTTCACCTTCTGCTGATTTGCCCGCCGCCTGTGCTGGAGCAGGGGCCGATCCGTTCCGATTTTTCTGGCGCCCGCGAGGTGTCGCTCAGGCTCCCTGAACTCTACGCAGCCCTCGCCAAGGCGCGGGGAGTGGAGTTTCTTGACGCTGGATCAGTGATCGAGGTGAGCCCCGTAGACGGAATCCATTTCGAGGCGGAGGCGCATCTCAGACTTGGACAGGCCGTAACAGAGGCAGTCAGACGGCTCTGAGGTCCGGTTCAATACTCAAGAGCTGACATTCGATGGGGGCGGAAGGTGAAAGGTCGCCCCTGAGAAGACATCCAACCATAAGAGCAGCGCCTCATAGGAAATCGGTCTCCACCTTGCCGGCTTGGCCTGCCCCCTTTGAAGTGGTCCTCCCTGATGTATGGCTTTTTGCCATTTGGAGGACGAGAGAATGCCCAGGAAGAGACACACGGCTGAAGAGATTGTCGCGAAGTTGCGGCAGGTTGATGTGCTGACGGCGCAAGGCCGTTCAG
>NZ_JBFRGW010000064.1:0-15162 GCF_052115545.1 Microvirga sp. 2MCAF35 | reverse complement strand
CGTCAACGAAATGGCGTCAGAAAAACAGATGATTATGAGGACAGTAACATGGCCATCCAGAAAGACCAGAAAACAAGGGTTTGCGAGGTCGCCCAAGACCCGAAGATCGAGGGGGATTTTGGTACGCCGCTGGCATGAGATCGATCAGGCGAGCGATGCGGGGGGCGGTGAGTTTCAGGAGCTTTGATATCAGGCGAGCCCCTCACGCTCCATCACTCTGCGAACGTCCTCGAAGCAGGCAGCAATATTGTTCTTTGGGAAGCGAATCTGACCAAGCCCCTGGACGTTGCTGAATTCCGCGCAACCCTCCTCAAGCAGCACTATCGCTCGCGTGAATCCAAGCCGACCCTGAAACAGTCCAGCCTCGTGTACTACGTTCATCCGAGCTTGAACTCCACCATCTGCCATTTCATCCTCTGCGGTCATCACCAACAGAGCGATTGCGGCGGCATCGAGCATCTCGGAGAGGCGTGCAATATTTGTAACGCCTGCAACTGGCACCCGATTGAACTCATCCCAGGGTAAGCTAAGGCGATCCTGTACGAAGTCCTTCAGTTCCCGCCATGCGCCAGACCGACCGTGGCCTATGAACACATTCGTGCCGACACGACTCTCAGCCTTCATTCGCTTACTCTTTCGCTCAAGGTGGGATGCGGCCTTGCGGCTGATCTCCGCAGCGGCCTTACATATCCCAAGTAAATGCCGGATCGAAGCTACTTCGACGCGAGGCACAATATGTGGCGGAATTTGATTCCCCTGCCCAAGTGCAAGAGTGTCACGAGTAATCGTCTGTCCTTTTGGCGACCAGTGGTTTGCAACATCGGATGGAGATGCAGGTTCCAGTCCCTCTATCTCGGTCTTCAACTTGTTCAAGAATGGGTCAGGCTTTTGATCAATTTCAGTTTGAAGTACTGAGACGATTTCTGAGCTTGCAGTGTCGAACATCTCAGAAACATCGGCGGCTACACGACGGGCAACTTCGAGGTCTGGGTTTCCGGCCAGTTCGAGCACGTAATTCTTAACGTACTCGAAGTCGAATTCTCTCCAACTTCCGTGTGAGCCGAGATTGCCATATGTTTCCATCAACCCCCATTCTTTACTGAAATTTGCACCGGGTGGCGGTGGCTCCAGGTCGTCGTAATAAACCCGCGAGTGGTAACCGAGCCACGAACCAGAAAATGATCTCTGCACTTGGTTGGCAGCCGCTTCAATGGCATCCAGTGGTTCGATGACTTCGGGAGTCTCCGCCGCTTTGTAAGCGTTCTCCAGCTTTCCTGCCAAATCAAAGAGTTCTTCAGGTGGAGTCATGCGGTGATATCTCGATACGGTGAAGTACGCTAAATCTCAGATAAGTCTCGTCGGCCCTGGCTCCAAGCGGTGTAACACCAGAAGGTGTTCATTCTGGTCCAACCAAGCCTTTCGGACCTCCCAATCTGGGAGGATCGCCGCTACTAGTGACCAGAAATCTCGATCATGGTTCCGGTGCCGCAGATGGCATAGCTCGTGAACGACTGCGTATTCAAGAACCGTTTTCGGAGCGAAGATCAGATGCCAGTTTAGATTGACAACTCGATCCTGGCCGCAGCTTCCCCACAAGTGCTTCTGATCCTTGATCTCGACTCGCCTGGGCTTCAGCCCGTTGGATTCACCATGCTGGCGAACGAAGGCATTCACGTCCCCTCTCAAACGCTTCCGGAGCCAAAGGCGCAAGGCATCCTCAATCAGCGTATCACGTGAGCCTTCCGAGAGGGCGCATGGGTAATGGATGATAAATCCATTGCGGAAGGAGACCTCAACCAGCGTCCCATCTGATGGCTGGACGGTGAGCCGCACGAGCCTACCCCGGTAAGGAATTTTCGCACCGCTGACGAAGTGAACAACCTTTGGAGCGGTAGCCACAATGTCCGCCATGTGACGGGTCTGCTCAACCAGCCAGTCACGGCGGCGGTGGAGGACCCCAGCAATCTCCTCTTCGGATGCCGTTGCTGGCACGACCACTTCCACGGTTTGCGGCGTCACCGTGATCCGCGCGCTCTGGGTCTTGTTCGAGCGCCGAAGCGTGTAGGAAATTTGCGTTTCGCCAACAGTCAGCACCGGCATGGTTACACCTTAGCGAAGTGCTTAAGGGCAAACTCTTCCACATGCTCAGGAACAGCCTTGAGGTCCTTCAGGCCATATTCATGGGCCATGCTCCGAACCTGCTGGCGCAGGGTTCTTCGCAGACCGTCCTTCTCCTGCCATCTTGGGGGAGCGGTCGCGTCATTGGTGTAGAGCCCTTCGATCCGGATCGCCAAGTTTTCGGCTTCACCATTAGCCCCGAATGCCTTCAAGACCTGAAGGATACCATAGGCTCCCACGGACAATCCCGTGCCCTCATGGGCCTTCGCCTCGGCATCCAGGTCCTTGGCAAGCTCCTCAGCGATCTTTAGCTTGTCGGCCCAGGTCAACTGGGCACCGTCGAGCTTTTCCAGCAATTCCCGCAGCCGGTCGGAGAACTTGGCATACTGGTGATGGTTCTGCGCCATCTTCTCGGTCACGACCTTGCGCAGTTCAGTCGTCTTGCGGATCGCTGCCGTCTTCAAGTCGCTCTCAGATTTGCCCTCGGTCTCGAAGTCCTCCCAGAAGTCTGGATCGGTGATGTGGCGCAGTTTGACCGTGACGCTCAGGCCCGTGGCATCGAGGTGCTGGGCCAGCATGTCCCTGATCTTCCGGCTGTAGGTTTGCTGGTCGAAGGCTTCCCGCTTCTCGAACACCTGGGTGCCGTATCGGAGGAAGACTGCCACCCATTTGAGGTCAGCGGTGAACTCAAGGATGCTCGGATCGGGGCTCACGGCCTCGTAGAGACCGATGAACTCGCGCGCCTTGCTGCGGAACTCGAACCATTTGTCTTCGGTTTTGAGGAGATTCGCGAATTGATCGAACTCGGCCTTCAGGCGGTCCTTCGATAGGCCGCTCTGCCGCTTCAGCCCCTTCATCATTGACATGACACCAGCATGTGCTGCGCGAAGCTGGTTACGCAGGTCGTCGAGGTCCCGCATCGCGTTCTTCACGTCGTCCGCCCTGTAGGAGGACAGGGCCTCCTCCAGCTTGGCCGAGATGCCGATATAATCCACGATCAGGCCGTTCTTCTTCTGGGCGTTCAACACTCGGTTGGTGCGGGCGATGGCTTGGAGTAGGCCGTGCTCCTTGAGCGGCTTGTCCAGGTACATGACGGATTCGATAGGCGCGTCGAACCCAGTCAAGAGCTTGTCGCAAACAATGAGGAATTCCGGGTTCTGACCCTTCACGCCGAAAGCCTTCTTGATGGCAGTCTCGGCGTTCTGGTCGAGATAGTGAGCTTTGAGGTCCGAGCGGATACCCTGGATGTGCCCATCTTCGCTGATGTGTTTATCAGTCTGGGATTCCGAATAAACGCAGGCCGACATGGCGGAAGCCTGGGCCATAGCCTCTCCAGCGGGGATGCCCTGCGCCGTCAGATCATCGGCGATCACGCGGTCGAGCGCCCGCTTGAAGAGAATGACCGCCTCCCGGTCAATGGCGACGATCTGTGCCTTGAACCCATCGGGTCGAGCATAAGCCTTAAAGTGGGTCCAGATGTCGTAGGCGATGAGTTCAATGCGCCGGGGGTGCTTCACCAGATCGGTGATCTTTACGCCTCGCTTCTTGACCTCCTCCAGCTTGTCCTCGGGCAGGTCCGCGAACCAGTTATCGAAGAGGATGTCGATCTTGGCCTCGTCGATGTGCCAGTCTGTCTTGCGGCCCGTGTAGTAGATCGGCACCGTTGCGCCATCGGCCACGGCATCATCAATGCCATACTTGTCGAGGTAGCCTTCACCGACCACACCGAAATTGGCATAGGTGTCCTTGTCGTCCTTCTTGATCGGGGTGCCTGTGAAGCCGAAGAACCGTGCCTCGGGCATTGTCTTGCGCAGATATGCCCCGAGGTCCTTCTCCTGGGTGCGGTGGCACTCATCCACCATCACAATCCAGTTCTTCGAGTTCGGGATCGGTGCCTCGGAGCCTTGGAATTTAAAGATCGTGGAGAGGACCGTCAGACCGTCCATGCCCTTGCCAATGAGTGCGCGAAGCTCGGAAATGCTCTCGACAGCAACCGGGTTCGGCAGACCGCAGGCGGTAAACGTACCGCTGATCTGATCGTGCAGGTCCACGCGATCTGTCAGCACCATGATGTTCGGGTTAGTCAATTCGGGCGAGGAAACGGTCAGGTGTGTCTTCAGTTTGAGGGCCGCAAACACCATGGTGAGCGATTTGCCCGAGCCTTGCGTGTGCCAGATCAAGCCGCGCCGATGTTCGTTCTCGATTACACGCTTGACGAGCTTGTTGACCGCTCGAAACTGCTGGTAACGGCACATTTTCTTGATTGTGCCGTCCTCGGTCTTCTCGAACACAATAAAGTGGGCGATCAGGTCGAGCAGCCGCGAGGGCTCCAAGAGGCTCCAGAGCCCTTTTGAGAGAGCATCCGAGAAATCCGATTCGTGCCGGGGCCACGGATCGCGCCATTCGGCCCAAAACTTCGAGGGGCTCTTTGTAGAGCCATAGAGACAGTTGGTGCCGTCTGTGACGATGTTGAAGCAGTTCGACAGGAACAGGCGCGGAATTTCCTGCTCGTATTGCTTGATCTGCTCGAAGGCTTCGCCGGTCTTGTCCTTGGCGTTGATCGGGCTCTTGCACTCGATCATCACCAGCGGAATGCCGTTCACATGCACCACCACGTCGGCGATCCTGGTCTTCTCGGCCTTGACCCGGAACTGGTGCGTGACGGTGAAGAGGTTGTTCGTCAGGTTCCGGAAGTCGATGACCCGCAACGTCCGATGCGTGGCTTCGCCCTGAACTACGCGGCTGAAGTTGCCGCGCAGGATCGAGAGCCATGCCTCGTTGTCGGAGACGGATGCGAGTTCCGCATAAGCCGCCTGAGCATCGGCCTCCGATACACCGTTGATCCGCTGGAGCGCCTCGATGAGGTGGGGTCGGAAGAGAACCTGATTGTCGCCATCCCGCAGGGACGGATGGTCGGCAGGCGGCACGAAGGCATAGCCCATGCTCTTCAGGCATTCGAGGGTCGGCTGCTCGGCCAGATGCCATTCCATTCCCGCCATGATGCCCCCTTGTCTACTCTGCGGCTATAAGGAGGTCGGCGGAGACCCGCCTGCGGCCTGTGAGAAGGTCAGACATGAGGCCGCTCTTCATAACGACCAACTGCTCAAGCTCATTTACTGAGTTGGCAATTGTCCTATCTAATTGGCTAAGGTTGTTTGTGATTGAGGAACGTTCTTCACCAGATGGAAATGGTATTTTGTAGTCAACGATATTTCGCTTCTGCATGTGTACTAATGCCGATGCACCATGCGAGTCAGTCTCGATCTTCTTCGTGATCAGGGCCAAGGCGTAGTAGACAAAGTCTCTGTCCCTACCATCTCTAAGTGCCACTCTCCACGTATGATAGTTCAAAAGCCCTTTAGGCCCATTCCAGATATGAGGGCCGAATGAGGTGCCTCGACTGCCCGACCATGCAAAAAGCAGATCGCCGGGACTGACCTCCAACTTCGGGCTGTAAGGACCTTCATAATAATTGAAATCTGTTCCGCCATTGAGATTTTGAATGCGAATTATTGGAAGGCCAGTCGCACCCCATTCGTGTGGTTTGAATCCTCGTCCATTAACGAACTCAGCAATATCACCTAGCGGTTTGATATCCCACTCCTCGGGTATCTCCCCGATTTCCGTCTGCTTGAACCGGGTATGACCAATGCCTTTGGTCAGTAGGCGCTTCAGGACGCCCTGCCTGACCTTGCGGGTCTGTTCGATGACCTCCTGCGCCGCCTGGATGGCCTCGTCCACGCTGGAGAGGATTTCGGCGATGCGGCGTTGTTCGGAGAGGGGTGGGAGAAAGACTTCTATCTCAGCAAAGACTGAGTTTGGTACTCTCTGCCGTCCAGTTGTACCTATCATTCGGCTGAGCGCGGGCTCCCTGACGATCTTGCTTCGCGCCAAGTGGTAGACAAACTCTGGGTCGGTAACCCCGCCTCGCGGGCCAAAAACAATGAATTCTGTCGAGCCTGCTCCAGCACACCCCTCTGGCAAACAATCGACGAACCCGATCTTTCCATTTTCTGCGCAGGGTGTGATGCGGGCAAAGAGGGTATCGCCATTCTGAAAGCGCGATCCACCGCTCTCTACTACCCGTTCGTCAAGGTACCGGATTTTCGACCCAGATGTTGGCAGCGCCGCCATTTCGACAAACGGGATCGTCACCCCCTTCCTAATGGCTCTCTTCGGATTGATATGAACTGCTTCAGCGAACGGGAGCTTGGACCACTGTTCACGCAACATAACCAAGCTCCTTGAGGAAGCCCATCATCTTGGCTTCGGCAGCGTCGCGTTGAGCCTGGAGTTCGATCAGCTTCTCGACCTCCTCAGCCACGTCGAGGTCCTCCGCTTCTTCACCAACATGGACATATCGGCTGATATTGAGGTTGTGATCGTTCGCGGCGATCTCGGACATTGGCACCACACGAGCCAGACGCTCCACATCCGTGTAGTCGTGGAACGCATTTGCTAGGGCGGCGACATTCGCGTCTGAGAGGTGGTTCTGAGCCTTGCCTTCGACGAAATGCTCGACGCCGTTGATGAACAGCACCTTGCCCCTCCGCTCGGCAGGCTTGGTCTTGCGAATGATGAGGATGCAGGCCGGAATGCCCGCGCCGTAGAACAGGTTCGGCGCAAGGCCAATCACAGCCTCGATCAGGTCCTCCTTCAGCATCCCTTCGCGAATGCGTCCCTCGGCTCCACCCCGGAACAGGACGCCGTGGGGCAGAACCACGCCGAGCATCCCCTTCGACTTGAGGCTGGCGACCATATGCTGGACGAAGGCAAGGTCGCCATAGGATTTGGGCGGGCAGCCGAACCGGTCGCGCCCGAAGGGATCGCCCTTGCTCCAGATGTCGTGGCCCCACTCCTTCAGCGAGAATGGTGGATTGGCGAGGACCCGATCAAATGTGCGGATGGCCTTGGTTCCATCGCCGGTCAGGTGCTTCGGATCGAGCAGAGTATCCCCACGGGCAATCGACGCATCGTCGATATCGTGGAGAAACAGGTTCATCTGGCAGATGGCCCAGGTGTTGAGGTTCCGCTCCTGACCGAAGAGAGACAGGCTCTTGGTATTTCTGCCCTGCCGCTCTAGGTGATGCACCGCCTCCAAGAGCATACCGCCCGAACCGCATGTCGCGTCGTAGATCGACATACCCTCCTGGGGCTGAAGGCATTCCACAATCAGCCGCACGACCATCTTGGGCGTGTAGAACTCGCCACCCTTCTTGCCCGCGTCGTCCGCGAATTGGGCGATCAGGTATTCATAAGCCTGACCAAGGACATCCGGCTCCACATCCGTGTTCCGGAGCCGGTAGGTCTCAAAGTGCTGGAGGAGCTTTTCGAGGGTGGCGTCCGGGAAGCGGGCCTTGTTGTTGAAGTCTACATCCTGGAAGACATCCTTGAGCCGGTAGTTGGCGTCTTCAATTGCCCGAAGGGCGGCGTTCAGGTGCTCGCCAATATTGGTGGTGTGCCTACGGACATCCGCCCAGAAGTGCCCTTTGGGAATATCAAACCGGTGCTCGTCAGGATCGGCGGCAAGCTCGGCATCGCCATACGTCTTCAGGCGATCCTCATACTCCTCCTGCCAAACGTCGCTGAGGCGCTTAAAGAACAGAAGGCCAAAGATATAATGTTTATAGTCCGAAGCGTCGATGGCACCTCGGAGGATGTCGGCAGCCTTCCAGAGGTGGCCTTCGAGTTGGCTGAGGGTCAAGATGGCCATGTTCTTGGTATTTTCCGATCAGGGCTTGCAGGGCAGTCTACCAGCCGAGCTTCGACTAGCAAGATCGATACTGTGTAGCTTGGTATGGTAAAGGATTTGTAGATTTTGGACCGGCCAGATGGTGCAGATAAATACCTAAAACCGCCAGCCCCAAGGCCCCCATGCACTCCTACGAACTCACTGACCACCCCGCCAAACGCGATAAGCCTGATTGCGTCGTAAATCTATCCGTCTACAAATCAGAATGGGCTGACATGAAGGCCGTCTGCGCTGAGTACGGTCCAGTCCACATCATCGGAGTGAAGCCAGTGCCAATCATCCCGGTCCTGGAGATTGAGGTCATTTGCCGGGATGCCAGAACCGCCCACGCCCTGGATAATGCCTGGATGTTCTACACGGAGACGAGCCCGCATCGTCCGCGTTCAATGGAAGAAGCTCTCGCATGGGGAGAGCAGTACAGCCCCTTCCCGAACATTCCTCGCGATTGGAAATTCTGATCGAATATCGAAATCAGTCTGCGAGATGCTGGGACGGCAGAAGTCGGCGGTGGTTGTCTCCATCAGCTAGGTTGGGGCTGTTCAAACCGGTTCATATTGAACAGTGAGAGATCGAGGCTGCTCGTCCCCTTAGTGGCGAGGTCCGCCAGCGCCTCTCCAATCACGCTTGCGAACTTGAAGCCATGCCCGGAGCATGGCGAGGCAACCACGACCTCCGGAGCATCTGGAAGGGTATCGATGACAAAATGCTCGTCCGGAGTGTTGGTGAACAGGCAGGCGGCGAGCCGCAGCGTCGGGCCATCAGCGTCAGGGAACATATGCCGGATGCCTTTGCGAAGGGCTTCTTCATCGGCAGGTATCGGCTCGCGGGAAAGCTCGTCAGCGTGGCCGGTCTCATGGAAGTGGTGGTACAAGCCGATCTTGAAGCCTGGGATGCCCCAGGCCGGGAACTGATAAAAGTGCCCCACCTCACTCGAAATATTCGAGACCGGGAAATTATCTGGCCTGAATAGGTCCGGTTGCTTCGGCAGGAACCAGCCCAACACTTGGCGTTCTGGCACGGCGTTGGTCTTGAGCGAAGGGATCAGGTCGGAAATCCACCCACCTGTTGACACGATGACCCTTGCTGCCTCGTATCGACCCTGATCGGTCACGATCACCACCCGCCCCTGGGCAGGCTCAATGCCGAGCACCTTTTCACGTCCGTGAATTTCTGCCCCGGCAGCTATGGCAAGGGAGGCGTGAGCGAGGATGGCGCGCTCCGAGGCTACAAAGCCCGCGTCGGGCTGATAGACGACCGCGTATTGGTCAGGGAGTTTGTAGCCGGGGAAGCGCTGCGTTGTTTCACGAGCCGTCAGCACCTCGTGCGGGAGGTCGTGCTCCCGGCACGCCATCAATGCACCCTGGACAATCCGGCTGTCTTCCGCTCCTGCATCGATCCCGCCCGTCACGAAGAGGAGTTGCTCCCTGGTAAGCTGCTCGGTCTCCCGCCAAAGCTCGTAGGCCCGACGCAGGAGAGGCACATAGTCTGGGTGTTCGAAATACGCGAGGCGGATAATCCGGTTCAAGCCATGGGATGAGCCCATGCTATGGCCGAGATCGAAGCGCTCAATTCCGAGCACCTTCTGACCCCGGCGCGCCAAATGCCACAAGGCGGCGGAGCCCATCCCGCCTACGCCAATCACAATGGTGTCGAAGCTTCTCATCCTGAAATGACCCTGTTCGCGAGCATCATGGTTCCGTTTGGGTGAGCTTATCCGTCAATGGCCCTGGCGCAATGGTCCTGCACGAAGGGGATCATCCATGCCGTCAAAGCGCGCCCACCCGGCAGGTCGGACATATTGCCTCCGAGATGGGCATGATCCCCTATATTCCCGCAGATCAGGAACAAGGTTAGAGTGTTGCTCAAGCTCCATCAATCTCTGGCGCACCGGAATGACCGACATTCATAGACAGATTGCTGATCTCGAAGCTGACATCGACACGCTGTCTGATGCGGCGGAGCGGTGCCGGAAGAGCATGATCGTGGCACGGCTGGCGATCATAGCTGGCGTCCTGTTGGTCGGAGCGTCCCTAGCGGGGGTTGTCCAGACCGATGCCCTCGTTCTGGTGATAGGAATTGCTGCGACGCTGGCTGGGATTGGCCTGCTGGGTTCGAGCCGTGGCTCCTTGGAACACATCACCGGCAAAGTCCGAGCAACTGAAGCTCGTCGAGACCAGCTTATCGATGGCATGAACCTTCAGACGGTACAGGATGGCTGAAAAGGTGGTGAAAGCCATCCCAGGCGGAAGAGGGTGTTTGGGCGAAAGCATAGAAATAGCGCGGCTGTTATCGCCCTAGTATCCCTTCCACAATCCGGGGGTCGCAATCTCCAGCAGATGATTATCCGGATCACGGAAGTACACGCTCACTCCGCCCCTCGGCCATTGCGTCCGCCCCTCCAATGCGACACCTGCTTCGGTGAGGTGCCGCTGCCATTCCTCTAGCTCATCGGCTGAGATCGAGAAGGCGATGTGCATGGGGCCGTGGCCGTCATGCGGAGGGATCGAGCCCCCAGGCGTTTCGATGGGCTGGAGCGACCCACCCTGGGGGAAGAGGAGAAGAACGCCGTTGCCGCCCACATCATAGGCGCGCATCCGGTGATCCTCGTGAACGCAGAGCAGGCCCAATACCTCGCCATAGAAGGCGGCAGCCCGGTCAAGATCAGCGACATACAGAGCGGTCTCAAGAACTCGGGTCAGCTTGGGCATACGTGGCTCCTCATCATTCTCGAACCAACGCTGTCCTAAGTTTCGCGGTGCCAATCGGACCTGAAGAACGTTTCTGATGGCAGCGGTGAGGTCATAAGGTGAAGGACACAGGATCGTTGCCCCTGCCTCGGTGAGTTCCGCCTCATCGCCGTAGCCCCACAAGGCTCCCACACCGGGAATGGCGTGCCGCGTGGCTGCCAGCATGTCATTGGCCCGATCTCCGACCATCAGCATTCGGCTGGGCTCAATCTGCTCCACCCCGATGATGTGCTCGATCAGAAGGCCCTTGTCGTCGAACTTGCCTCCAGGATCGGCCCCGTAGACCCGCTCGAACAGGTGCGCCAAGCCGAAGTGCTCGATCATCCGCTCGGCAAAGCTCTGTACCTTGGCCGTGCAGACAAACAGGCGAGCCGGTAGCGCATAGAGATCGGCAAGCGCCTCTTTCATCCCAGGGTAGATTGTGCCGTTGAACAGCCCATGCTCCTCGTAGTGCGCGCGGTAAACACGGACAGCCTCTTCCACGTCCTGGTCAGGTTGGATCAACTTCGGGAACGAGCGCCGGGAGGGTGGTCCAACGACCCAGGTGAGGTCCTCGGCAGGCGGGCAAGCCGCCCCCATGCGCTGGAGAGCATGCTGGTAGGAGCCAATGATCCCCGGCGCAGAGTTGATGATGGTGCCGTCAAGATCAACGAGAATGGCAAACACGGCGGCTCCTGGGCAATGGCTGAAGTTAAATTGTTCCACCTGATGATGACCAATTGGCGGAGAAGGCCCTCTCAACCGCGTTTCCTAGCCCATGTCCACCCTGGATGAACCCCATAGCCATCCATGTGGGAGAGCATGACGGCGAAACGTCAAACGGTTCAAGCCAGCAGTTTCATTGACGAACTGGCATTCCAGCGTACCCTTTCGAAGTTTGCGCGTGCGCGAGCCGAGTATGGGCCACTCTCAATAAGGGATGTCTGGGCAATCATGAGCCATGTGGTTCTTTTGGGCGACTCGATCTTCGACAATGCCGCCTATGTTCCCGGTGAGCCTGACGTGATCCAGCAAGTGCGGGCGAGGATTCCCACCGATTGGACCGCCACCCTCCTCGCGCGAGATGGAGCAGTGGCTTGCGATGTTCGCAGCCAGCTTCAGAAGCTGCCGAATGACGCGTCGAACATCGTAATCTCCGTAGGTGGCAATGATGCTCTGGGCGCGGCGCATGTCCTATTCGAGAATGTCCAGACCGTCGCCGAAGCGCTCGTCAAACTCTCCGCCATACGAGAACATTTCGCTGTTGAGTATGCAGCAATGCTCGATACCGTCATAGAGAGGTCGCTTCCGACAGCGGTCTGTACGATCTACGACGGTCGAGCCGATGAGATGCAGCAGCGCATCAACGTGTCTGCACTCTCGATATTCAACGATGTGATCACTCGCGAGGCATTCATCAGAGGATTGGCGCTGATCGACCTGCGTTTAATCTGCACTGCGCCAGGGGACTACAGTAACCCGATTGAGCCTTCGCGGAACGGCGGAGAAAAGATCGCTGCGGCCATTGTTGAGGCAGTAGCAGGAGGCCCCATCTTTTCAAGATCGTCGGTCTACATCCACCAATCGAACTGCACGTGAAAGCGGTCTATGACCTGCTGGAACGTCGCATCGGCAAGTACACAGTGCGGATTGGGCTGTATCTCGGCTGCTGGATGATCGGCGGATATGTCGAAAATGGTATTCTTGGTTTCGAGATTGGACCGCTCGGCATTGACTGGGAGTACGAGGTGCCAACAGAGGCCACTGGCCGCCGATCAAAGCGGCCTTGCCGACTTACCATTCAGCCACTCAAAACTGTCGTACGCTTCAAATTGAACCTGAGAATCTGGCGAATCGGCTACCTGATGTCTGCACCAAACGATCACGGGTTCTATTTCGGTCCGTATTATTTGCAGATCGAGTATGTCGGACCCCGCACCCTACCTTGATCAGTGCCTCAATCGGACATCCTTGATGAATGCAGGATCGCAGCATGAGCCATAAAGCGCGGCGACGGCCATCCTGGCGCAAGCGGACAGGCAAACAGTACAACCGTATGTTTGCGATGTACCTGATTGAGATCAGCATGGGAGGATTCTGGCAGATGCCTCCAGGTCTACCGCGTGAGGAAATGAGGGACTGGTTAATGGGGCGAACTTACTGCGATCCCCAGTACTACACACCAGGATCAAGCCAGGAAGAGATCGACGCGCACCTGAAGGGGAAATTTGGGTGGAGATCGTTCTGGTATTACGAGCAGTTCTATCGGCCATTCTACCGGAGCAAATAAAGGGACCGGCATCTGGCATGAGTGCTAAGGAAGCAGGCTGGTAGACCTACTGATTAACATCCCTATCGTCATATCTCAGCAGTGGCACAGTCGGAATGTGGATTATTGGTGGCCTCGTTGGTGGCGTTGTCTGGACGCTCTTTCGCCCGCTTTTCAAGTCCCTCGTGATCCTCGCCGTGATGCTCTACGGCTGTAACTGGCTGACGAGCGATCCGATCCAGGTGAAGCATGAGATGGAGCTTCGGAACCAGGAATACGCCAGCGTGCAGGATCAGAAGCGAAAGGTCTTGGCCCAAGACCTTCAAATCGTCTGGGAGAAATACGGCGACCGCGAAGCCGTCGTCACGATCCAGAACGGTTCAGTAGCCCGTATCTCCGACCTCCAATTGAACTGCTCGTATGAGCGTCCTGATGAGGACGAACCCTGGAAGCTCACGACACCTGTTGCCTCGACGGGCTTCATTAATCCGGGTGAGAGCAAGCGCATCAGCTTCTGGCTCAGAGATGCGGCCTCTGACGCCATCCCTTCGTCATTCGCCTGTGATCCAGTCATGACTCTCGACGAAGGCGGGCTCATGCGGGCCAAAATTCTACAACCGAAGAACTCTGGTGATCGGCTGCTGGCTCAGACGGATATTAGCCTGACGGCTCAGGTGGGAGATCGTAGGAAGATAGACAGACGCGAAATTATCGCCGAGGGCATAATCGCGAATCGATCCAGTAAAGCTGTCACGGCGATCAACCTGATCTGCCAGGGATTGGTCAATCCACTGGGTTTGGTGCGGTCGGTTGGCGGATTTACGAATCTGTATGTGCGACCTGGGACGACCGAACGGTTCTCGTTCCAGGTCGGTCTGATCCAAGAAATGGACCCGAAATGGGGGATCAAAGATTTGGCTTGTCGGGTACTGACGGTCGAAGATTCGTAAGACGCGAGGCCCCAGCTAAAGCTACAGGTAGGAAATCTCTCCAATTGACAGCCGCCAATGCGCTGTCGTAGGTAGCTTGCACTCAGCGCCTTGTCTGAGTATCCGCCTCTTCAGCTTGGAGAGGCCAGCCATATTGAATGGAAGGTCGCCCGTCCGTGGTCTGACCTTTAGGCATGGAACCTCTGCGGTTGTCGTATCGCGCGTCCATGTATCGATTTTTGATGGATTTTCTCAACCCGACCGATGCCTCGCACATGTTGCAGGGCGTCATCTATCAATCAACATGCTCGCGCCTGCATTGGCGCGGCAGCGGAGAGTAATTGCTTATGATCAAGAATGTTGAAAGTCGACTCGTGAGCTATGGGGCGATGGTATCCGAAATTAGATTTTCGAGTATGCCCTCGATCACGGCAGCGCTTACTAATGCGGCTGGCAGCTTGCCCAAAATAGGAGTCGCTTGTTTTAAGTACTTCCGGTCGCATCCGCTCATCTAACGGAGGTTGCCTTGGGATACATTTCAGACGAGGAAGCAGCGGCTCTCACCTTGGAGGATCAGATCGCTCTCGCAAGGAAAAGGAAGCCTGACATTGGCGAGTACATTGTAGTCATCAATGACGACGAGATGCTGGAATGGACCGGGGAATTCGATAACGGAGGGTGGGAGATATACGATCTTGCACCCAAGGTTAAGGAGTGGTGCGAAGAGTTTTTGAATGGACCCTGGCGATATCGATCCGTGCTGTACGCACGTGGTCGGTCATTCGGCGCAGACTACTTCCTTCACTTCGTTGAGTTCGACGGCTTGTCCGACGCAACATACTTCAAACTATATTGGGAAGAGTTGGGACTTGATTGAAGCCTTGGCGTACTTAGATTTCCGACCTTCGATGTAAGTTTCCAAACCATCAACCAAGACCATTTCGGTTCTCGTTTTGAGCGTGGACAGCGCCTTCACGCGCTGTCCAGCCCTCAAGCTGGTTATCATTGAAGCTTTCTTCCCCTTCGCCATTTCCTTTCCCTTCTTCGTTTCCCGATTATCCTTGAGGGCGGCTGTTGGGTTGGGCTGGCGGAAGTTGCTCCGTGGCGTTCGATGCCCTCCGCATCATCGTCAGATCGCCACCCAGGTCGTGTCCTGGTAGCCTGCACCTGGGAGATGATCTTGGTCGTTGGCCAGCAGTGATAGGCCGGGTGCCACTTACCTGATCGATCTCATGCCAGCGGCGTACCAAAATCCCCCTCGATCTTCGGGTCTTGGGCGACCTCGCAAACCCTTGTTTTCTGGTCTTTCTGGATGGCCATGTTACTGTCCTCATAATCATCTGTTTTTCTGACGCCATTTCGTTGACG
>NZ_JBFRGW010000063.1:0-15531 GCF_052115545.1 Microvirga sp. 2MCAF35 | reverse complement strand
TCCTCATCCGTCAGGTCCGACGGATAGCGCTTGGTCTTCTTGGCGATCGCGGCCATCCGGCCTCGGGTCTTATGGGTCCACATCCACAGGGTGAATCACATCCCTCCCGCCAAGGGAAGCCCATCAGATCAAGTTTCCAAACAGTCTCTAAGCGCTTTGGACATTTGCTCAGCAAACCAGGGCTCTGCCGCCTCAGGGCTGCTGAACAGGGCTAGCCGCTTGTCCGCGCAGACGCCGAAGTCGGCTTCGAGAAACCAGAGGCCTCCCTGACAATTATGTGTTTCGGGGAAAGGCGAAAGAGCACTGCCAAGAGATCGGCGCCCCAAACACCAGAAGCCCCTCCCGGTCAGGCGTTTCCTCAGCAAGCTGGACAGGTTGATAGGTAAACACAGATGTCACGGCGATGCCTCCCCTTGCATGGCAACGCAAGCCGAGCCGCATCCCCCGCCAGCAACCGCAGAATGGCAGATTGCACGAAAGCGTACAATGCGATTCCGGGACGCGGGGGCCTACCGCGAAAGTCCTATCTCTTTGCTGTCTGGAAGCCTACAATGCTTCCATCGCTTGCAGGGTTCAACCAGGGCGCAAGCGGCTGAGAGGAACGTGTTCTCCCGCCCCAACATGGGAGGACACCATGCAGCTTCAGCAAGTTCCCATCGGCAATCGGCTTCTCGCCTCCCTTTCCGCAGACGACCTTGCGCGCCTCCAGCCTCATTTGGAGCCAGTGTCACTCGCCCTGCGACAGGTTCTGATCGAGCCCAATACGCCCATCGAGCACGCCTACTTCCCCGAGCAGGGCATGTCGTCGGTGACCAACAACAGCTCCGGCGGTAAGATCGAGGTCGGCGTGATCGGCCAGGAGGGCATGGTCGGCTTGCCGATTGTGCTTGGGATCGACCAGACGCCTTACGAGCACTTCATGCAGATCCAAGGTCACGGCTGGCGCATCGCCGTGCAGGATCTGGAGCAGGCGATGGCTCAGAGCAGATCTCTGCACCGCCATCTTCTGCGCTATGTGCAAGCCTCCCATGTTCAGGCCTCCGAGACGGCCTTTGCCAACGCCAACAGTGACATCGAGGCACGGTTGGCCCGATGGCTGCTGATGTGTCACGACAGGGTCGAAGGCGATGACATCCCGCTCACCCATGAGTTCATCGCCATGATGCTTGGCGTGCGCCGGCCCGGCGTGACGGTGGCACTTCACGTCCTTGAAGGCATGCGGGTCATCAGGGCCAAGCGCGGGTTGATCAGCGTGCTCGACCGGGAGAAGCTGGAGGAATTGGCGGATGAAGCCTATGGTCTCTCGGAAACGGAGTACACGCGCCTGATGAGGACGGAGGCGTGAGATGCCGCGTTACTTCCTCCACCTCCGATATCCGGCGTCCGAGGATGGCTTTGCTCAGGACGATGAGGGCGATGAACTCACCGATCTCGACGACCTGCGGCAGCACGTCGTGGACACCGCCCGCGACCTGATGAGGGGTGCGCGCCTGAAAGCGATTCCCGACTGGCTCCGATGCTCGTTTGAGGTGACGGATGAGGTTGGCACGGTCGTGCTGACGCTACCGTTCTCAGAGGCGGTCAAGTAGCCGATCAAAGCCCCTTCGTTGCCTGGTGAGCGGCAAGCCCGACTGGAAGGCCCAAGAGGCGTTAGAGCATCGTGCGGAAAAGTGGATCCGGTTTTCCGCACGATGCTCTCATTCATGAATACAACATCGGATTGGATCCCAAAAGTGGATTCCAATTTTGGATCCGATGCTTTAGCGTCTGGTCAGAGGGCGCTAGGCAGCTTCGCCCCTTCTGCTCAGTCCTGATTTCCACTACAGTCGTCTCAGATTTACGCACCCCAGCCAGAAAGCTGTCCGTCGTCAAATGTTTGCTCTCCTGGCGCCGCTACACGGTCGAGCTCTTGTCTGATGACGCGCACTGTTATGGGGCCGAAGCCTTCGAACTGCTCAAGCTGGCCAGCGACAGCCCTAAGCTGAGCGACTGTCTGGATGTTCTCTCGAAGGAACACGTCCCAGGCAAGCTGGGGCAAATAAAGACCCTCAATGGGTCCTGCGCAGGGTTCGAAATGACGGGGCATGTGCTGATCCTAGCCTTACAGGCGGGAGCGCACGCATCTCTCAGCCGTCGGTGCCTAGTCTCTCATACCGGCGATAGCCGATTGTACGCCCGCCCTAAACCCACGGCCAGCATTATCCCATTAAGGGACTTTACGCGTAATCCGCGTCCCTTAGAGGATATAAGACGCGCTCTGGGAGCGCCTCTTTCACAGACACCGAATGCAGGTGGCGGCCCTGGTGATCCGTGACCACAATCGCCTCTACAGCGATGTCACGACCGAACTTGATCGCTTCGGCCAACAGGTACCGAATGCCCCGCATGGCTTCCTCCTGGGCCGCCTGGAGGCTGGGCAACTCCGACCCCTCCCAGTCTTCAATCACAGAATGATCAGCGTGCTTCAGGTGCAGAAAGTACCGGGGCATCGCCAAATGCCTCCTTTGGATGATCCATCAACTCCGGACCGATTTCGTTGTTGCTGTACGAAATCGGACAGTCAATTTCCGTGCTAGAGGCTCCCTTGCAAGAAATTCGGGACAGCCACAGTTGCTTTGCTATCGCGGCGCGCCTGGGAGCAAGCGCTGATAGATAAGCCGAACCTTGCCGTAGCATTCGCAGGCTGTCTTTTCGAGGCCAGCCCGGTTCAGCACCGTAATGCTGCCTCTGGACTGCTGGATCAGCCCCGCCGTCTGAAGCGTGCGGGTCACCATGCTCACGCTGGAGCGCTGCACTGCCAGCATTTCAGCCAGAAATTCATGGGTGAGCGGCAAGGTATCCTGATCCGCCCGGTCGCGCATGCTGAGGATCCAACGGCAGCAACGGGATTCGACCGGATGAACCGCGTTGCACGAGACGTTCTGGAAGGTCTGGGCGAGCAGGACCTCGCCGTAGCGCATGATCAGGTGTCGCAGGTTGGGGCGAGCGTTACTCATCTCGTCCAGACGCTCGCACGAGATCCGCGAGGCCGCACCCGCCATCTGCACCACATAGCGTCCGAAAGCCTCTCGAATGACCAGTGCGCTAAGCAGGCCCAGGACGCCCTCGCGCCCAAACACCCCCACCTCAACCGTGCCGCCATCCTCCATGACATTCACGAGCGACACGATGGCGTCATGGGGGAAGTAGGCGTGGCTGATAGTATCGCCTGTGTCGTAGAGCACTTGGCCATGTGTCAGATGGACCGTTTCGAGGTCGGGCTCAAGGAGCGCAAAATCCTCGGGCTCCAGAGCGGTGAGAAGCCAATTCGTACGATGATCGGCGTTCGGAAGCTTGACCATAGCGACGCTACCACTTCATCCAGATACCCGGATTGAGGAAGACGGTCTCAGAATGGCCAGGGCCGAAAGGGCTAGGCCGGCCTGCCGAGAACGAGCTAAACCTCAGTTCAGAACTTCCGATTTCCGCCAGGCGTGATCTCTTGATCGGCGGCTGAGAAGCGGAGCTTGAGCACAGACTGTCCGGATGCGTCGGTAACATTCATCTGCCACTCGGTGCTGTTCCAGAACCGATCGCCTTCATCACGCAGCATGGAACCGGCCGTTCGGATTGCCTCGGCGCGGGCTTCTCTCAGGCCGGGAAGCACCGTCCCGTCATTGTCGATGATGTCGCGGCCGTCGATGACATGGAAGAAATAGCGGGGCACGAGGCGCTCCTTGTCTCTTTAGGCGGGAGCACACGGATCTCTCAGTCACCGACGCCCAAGTCATCCCTGTCGGTGGTAGAACTCAACGGCTCAAGATGAGAATTGTTCGAAAGCGTACAGATCTTTGTTGGCCTTGGAACTGTCGTTCCATAGATGGCTCATCAGCGAGGAAAACTTTTGATGGGGCCTCCCTGCAGGAACCGAGGCTGTTCTGACTCCGGCGCCGGTCTATACAAGCGTGATGAAGTCGGGCGCCGATTTCGGTCGATTGCTCATGAGCGCAGTGGCGAGAGCACTTCACCCCGCTGAGCAGGGTCAATCATCATGTAGGCTGCTGGCGACATAGCCGCTCGGGTGATGGATTACTGCTGGCTGATGAGCTCTTAGGTCTGGTCCTGGCACGCGCCGGTCGTTTGTCTTGTGGCTGCTTAAGCCTTAGGTTCGGACCTTGTTCCGTAACAGGCAGTAGGCTCTGAGGCGGATCGTCGGCGGGCCGCCTCCGGCGTTTAGATCTCAACCTGCTCCGCGATCGGAAGGGCATCGTCGACATCAATACCGAGGTATCGCACGGTACTCTCGATCTTGCTGTGGCCGAGCAGAAGTTGGACAGCCCGGAGGTTTCCTGTTCTTCGATAGATCATCGAGGCTTTGGTCCTCCGCAGCGAGTGCGTGCCGTAGGCGAGGGGATCGAGACCGATCGCGCGAAGCCAGGATGCCAGCATGGTCAGCGATAACGTCTTGCATTGCAGTACTCCTGAAACGAAGACCCCGCACTGAACCTTGGCTGATTATGCCGACAGGGAACCCAGGCTGAGCATCCTTTCCACGCCTTGTCGGCTATCCTCGCACGCAAGCAGGCGCATCGTCCTGCTGAGCGGATTAATCCGATCCCGCCTCACGCGCTTGATCGTTTGCTGTGATGTTCCGAGGCTTGTGAAGGAAGTTCAGATAGTTTGGGCTGAACATCGAGAGCTCCTGTAAGGCCTCCAGGTCGAGGATGGTGAGGTGCTTGCCTCCTAATTCGATCAGCTTCCTGTTGCGAAGCTCCTGGAGAGTCCGATTGACGTGAACGTTTGTGAGGCCGAGCGTATCGCCCACTTCCGCCTGGGTGACAGGCAAGTCACAGGTGTAGTCCTTTGTGAGACCTACAGCTCGCATCCGCAGAAAGTACTCGCAAATGAGATGGGCCACGCGCTCTATGGCGGTGCGTTGGCCCAGGTTGAGGAGCCATTCGCGAGTGATCGCCTCGTCGACCATTTCAGACCACCACAGGGCTTGCGTGATACGGGGGCGGCAGTCGGTGAGCGTGAGAAGGTCCTGATGCGAGATCGCGGCGATGGTGGCCGGGGTCAGGGTAGCGACGGAGTGATCCATCTCGGAGAGGATGAAGACCCGCAGATTGCAGAAATCACCAGGGATGAAGTGAGCCAGGATTTGCCGCCTCCCATCGGGCAACGTCTTGTAGCGGCAGGCGAAGCCGTCGAGGACCAAATGGACGGCATCGGGGGTCTCACCTTCACACACGATATCCTGCCGTGCCCCGAGGCGCTCGGTCCGGCCCGCGACCAACCCTAGGGCCTGCTGCTCCTCCTCCGACAGGTGGGTGAAATTCTCAAGTTTGCGGATCAGCGGAGCTATCATGGTTTTCTCCCGCCAAGCCTTATCCTGGCCCTCCCTTATACACAATTGACACGCTGTTCTGGCTGATTCCACCAGCCTTGCTTGCTGGACCCAGGTTAAGTGGATGTTCGCGGCAACCCGACGCGGCAAGGTTTTAGCGGCTCTCCTTCCATCAAGACGCTTCTCGGAACCACGCCACTCTCTGCCAAGCGCCTGCGGGTGAGCGTCAGGCGAGGCTTTCCACGACCAGCGACAGCGTAACCCGCCAGACGATCCGCGTACAAAGCTCCTCGGCGCGGGAGCCTCAGAAACTCGCCCAGCCGCAAGCTCACCGGGATGGATCCTGTTCCAACACGGGAAGAAGCGGTTCGCTCGACGAACCTTGTGAGTTCTGCTCGGGCTCTTCTGGCTCAGCCTTGTCGGCCCGCCAGCGCGAACGCTATCTTGCCTCAAACCGCTTAGCTGACACGGGTCGGGGCCGACCGCTCATCCCATGACATCTGTCTCTGGTCTGTCTTTTCCCAGAGAGATCTCTTCATGCCAGTCACCACCTTCGTCTTGATACTCGATATCCTCAGTCGCGCCCGGTAGCATCTGTTCAGCGGCAGCCCGCTCCGCAGCCGCCCGGGCTTCGTCATGGCTAGCATAGCGTTCCGAGAAGACATCTCCGACTTTGTAGGTCCATCCGTCTTCATGCTCGACAACCTCATAATGGATTGTACCCATCGCTATTCTCCCATTGAGCCCTGTTGATGCGAACAATGTGCGAGGAGAGATGGTGGCACTTCAGGTACCGCGGTGTCCTGGGCTCCAGAAAAACACCTCTTCACCACGCTCGTCGACGACTCGGAGAGCATCCGGCTTTTGTGGCATGTCCAAGGTCTCAAAGAGCGATTGTGCTCTGACCTTCGCATCTTCCAGATCGTTTGTTTCATGCTCAACGCGGCCGAGGGTGGCATGGGCCTGGTCCGTGTCCCGGACACGAAAGAACTCGATGATAAACATTGCCGGTGTATCACCTTGCTGGAGGAGACGGCGGCTATTCGGGCCACCTGTTCCTTGAAGATAATTTGACGTGCTATCTCGGCCGTCCGATTGGCGCAGAAAGGCGGGATGCCAGCTAAAGAGTCGGCCAAGTAGCCGGACCTTATGGACTGTTTGTTCCCGTCTCCGGCACAGCCGCCGCATCGGCGTCATTCCGTGCGAGGATTGCCTGCAAGGCCGCTAGTGCTGCCTCGTCCGCTGCTGCGGCCGCGAGCTCGAAGACTGCAATGGCATATTCCTCCGCATCGTCGGCGCGGACTTCCAGCCGATGAGGCTTGTAGCGTTCTGTCCAAAGATCCTTGCCAGCCGCCGAGCCAGCCTTTTTCTCCGCGAGCCACGTTTTGACCCTGACATTGGCTGCTTCAACGGTCACGCGGTTGTCGTAGATGCGCTGCTCGACGCGGTCGAGTTGGCTTTCAAGGACCTCCTGAGACTGGTCGAAGGTCGCTGCTCCATTTGCTTTGAGCGCCTCAAGGCGGCGGTCCATGCCGTGAAGCTTGATCCGCAGCTCGTCACAAAGGCGACCGATCCGCTCACTCATAAGGGTCTCCTATAAGACTGTGATGGTCATGACGAGGGTGAATTTGCGTTGCCCTTCGATGGCCTCTCGTCGCCGAATTGCCTGACGACGCCTGTGTTGAAGACCTTCCGCTCAGATTGACAGACATCGGAGTCTCCACGTTTGGGGCTGGTCTCACTCGTGCAGCGACCGGCTCAGAGCTGCTTGTCCAGAGCCCAGAACTCAACGTCTCTGTTCGCGGGAGAGGCTGTAGCTCTCCTCGACCGTTTCGATGAGCTCTGACGCGGTTCGAATCCCGATCATCTCAACCATCGTGAACCGATCCCACCCGGACCGCATCATTGGCAGTACATGAGGTGTCAGCCCGGTACCGTCACGGACTTGATAATGCCGTAGATCAAACATGAAGCGGCTGTTTAGATACATCGGCAACCTCCGCAACCGCTCTCAGATATCAACCTTGACCCGTCACGAATGTCGCAAGGCCAAGAAACCATCATAATAAAATATGGGGATAAGGAGCCTTTTTACAGCCGGCAATATAAATAAACTCAAATAAAAATGTTTTGCGTATCTACTAATTACATAAAGTAGTATGCTTCCGTTTATCGATTATATAGTCGGCAGGAAAGGATCCTGTCATGAGATTGCATCGCTACGCCGTCGGCCAGCATGTCAGCTACGCCGAAGAATGGTTGCCCAACCAGATCTGGGTTGGCGGCTACGAGATTGTCTCCCTGCTTCCTGCCGGCAACCGGGAGCCCCAATATCAAATCCGCACCGATGGTCAGACCTATGACCAGGTTGTCTGGGAGTCCCAGGTGCAGGAGGAATTCGGGAGGAGGATGCGCTTGAACAAGGATGCGATGCGAGCCACGATGGACCAGAAACGTAACGATCCGAAAAGATCGGATCACCGTCAGGATCTCAGACGGTGGGATGATGAGGGTGGTGCGCCGCGATCAGGTCACCATTTCAGTGCGGCACCGCCATCGCAACCTGAAGCGGAAACAGCCCTGTACTATTTCAACATTCAACCGGGGGTCGCCGCGTCGAGGACCCTGAAGGGAACAGATACCGTGACCTCCAGGCTGCGCGAGAAGTAGCTATCACCATGGCTCACGACCTGATGGTGGAAGGCGATCAGCAGGGCGAGAGCCGGCGAGGCTGGCAGATCGAAATCATGGATAGGGCCAATCAACTGGCGATGGCGGCAACATTCGAGGATGTTCGCGACCCCAGACCAGTTGGCGAGCTGCGGTAAAGCTATGGCCGCGGCATGGCCGTGGGATTGGCAAGGGAGCCAAGCATGACAAAGAACTCTCTGACTGTCACTCAAAGGCTTGTGAACTCGGTCTGGAAAGCCGTCAGGATGCTGGAGGATCGCCCTGCACCGCCGCCGAAGGTCAAGCTCGACGGACGCCGCGGTTACGGTGACGGCAATATTCCCTCGCCAGAGCGAACTCCTGACCGCGAATGATCCAAAGCCCACGTTGATTCGAGATAGAGGTGACGGGGTCACGCTGAGATTGTCTCGGGTGTAAATGGCGACCGCTCCACCAGGAGAACCTGGGCGGTCATACCAATGGATTGCAAGCCATCAGGTACGTTCTGAACTTTCTCGGAGGCTTGCTCCCCGTGCGTGTCCTCCACCGTTCGGAAATCCAGCATGGTGAACCTGCCCGGGCTAGAGCATCGGACCCAAAAGTGGATTTGCACTTTTGGGATCGATTCCGATGCTCCTTCTCTTGGCTGGCGCATCGAATGGACCGGACCCGCAGGGCCGCGTCAGCGAATACCGGGTCCACTTTTCCGTCCGATGCGCTAGCCCCGTAGGAGGTGCGGCAGACCACAAACGACACAATAGTCGGGATCTCGTATTGGATGATTTGGCGATCTTTGATCCCTCAATGGGTGTCGAGAAGGCAGAGGGTTCCAGCCTCATCGGCATGCATGAGGCGCACGTAGCCGGCCATGTCAGCGTGAAAGATCGCTGTGAGGCGGCGTTGCATGAATGATGCACGCTTGCTCATCATCGGGCGCCATCCTTCGTGAGCCTGCCCGGTTGCTGGCTCTATCAACACACGCTTACTGTCCATGCAAGCGTCGGCAGGTACTGAATCTCACCTCCAGCAACAGGATCGGGGGAGACCGCATCCAGATCCGCACTCCTTTACCGATGGTAGCGGATCGTGAGCGTGCAAACGGCGAGAATGCCGGCCATCAGGAGGAAGGCCATCAGTGCCTGGAAGAGCATTAGATGAACCCCAGGACCACGGCTCCGCAGAAGAGGAAAGCCAAGGCGGCCGCAAAAAGAGCTTCGTTCTCAAAGGATAAATAGGACTTCATTCTGTTTATCATGATGTCCTCCAAACTGCGTCTGAGTATACTCCCTCAGAGAGCTTAAACATATCATTTCCGCGTTGAAGGAATGACTTTGTATGATCGAGCGCAGCGACAAGGTTTGTCTTTAACCTAAAGCGCTTTTGGTTTCAGTATAGGGCATAGCCGGCGTGCCTGATCCAGCCTTTGGCATCCTTTACCGTGATGGTGTCGAGGGCTGGTTTGAGTTCCGCCTCCAAGGCTTCGAGGCTGCGCGGGGCTTTTGCCTTGAGCGGCTCTTTCATCTTGGCCCAGGCGGGCTCGATCGGGTTAAACTCGGGCGAGTAGGGGGGCAGGTACAGCAATCCAATCCCAGCCCGATCGAGCAGGTCCCGCACTTCTGTGGCGTAATGCGGCCGCAGGTTGTCCATGACCAGAATGGCGTCCGGCTTCACCTGCTAGAGCCTGGGCACCAGCACCTGCTCCAGATAGGCCAGCAGCACGGAGGTCGAGGTCGACGCCTCGATGCTCATCGTGGCCACCAGGCCCTCACAGGCAAGTGCGCCCAACACCGTCAGCCGCTGCCACGAGCCGAGTGGGATCGAGCCGTATGCCCGCTGCCCACCGTGGGGCTCGCGCATGGGTGCGGGCCATCTTGGTCGTGACGCCGCTCTCATCCAGGAACACCAGGCGCTCCACAGGCAGCTCGCTCATCTGCTGGCGATAAGCCTCGCGCTCGGCCGCAATCTCGGGCCGCTCCTGCTCGGCCGCCCGAAAGGGTCTTTTTTGGCCGCAGCTTGAGACGCTTGAGCGCCTCACAGATTACCGCCAAGCAGACCGTCACACCGGTGCGCTCGGCCAGACGCTCACGGTACTCGCGCAGCAGCGCATCATTGTCCTCGATGACCAGTTGGCGCAGCACCGCAAGAACCGCCGCATCCAGCCGCGAGGGCACGCCGCCGCTGTGCGGCTTCGGAGCACGTCGGCCCTCCTCGCGGTCTTGGCGGCGCCAGTTCGACACAGTGGCGGGACAGGCCTGGAACCGGCGGGCAATCTCCACCTGAGGAAGGTCGCCGCGCTCGCAGGCGACCAGAACACGCTCACGCAGATCAGGGGAATAGGGCTGGGCGTGGCTTGCCTCCTGGGCCATATCCCAGTCAACGCGCAGCCCACCCGAATGGGTTCAAGCCCACATCAAAAGCGCTTAGCATTGACCACCTCGACGAATTTGAAGCCGCCGTCTTCCCGCAGCACATCCGCCGCCATCATGCGCACGAGCGCCTCGTCCTCTGCCAGGAGAACAACCACCGGCGGCTGATCCCTTTATACGCCTCGATTGTGTGCTGCGATAGCGCAAGAGTGCCGCGACCCAGGACGAGGTCCGTGGTGTGCTCTGCAACTGCCTCTGTCCGTACGGCCTCTTGCTGAGAGACTGGGATGGATTAGAAGCTGAGGATCAACATGGCGGCAACGCTAATGAGCCCTAGAAGCACAATACCCATGATGAACATTCGGAGGCGCTTCCGTGACTGGCTCATGTCACCTAGCATCTGCACTTGCCCCGGTCAGGCTCAATGGGTGACTTCGTTCTCGGCACTCGCAACGCCGGGGCTGAGGGGAGCATGGGTATACTCCAAAGACCCGACACCGTAGTTGATCATCCAAAGACACAGACCAAGACCTACAGCAAAGGCAGTCCAGTTCAGGACCCCTGTAACCCAGCCGGGCACTGTCCCGTGAAGTGCCGGCGACTTCTTGCTGTTGGGAGGGATGTCGACGGGCATGGCAGGTCCTTTGCTCAACGATCTCAAGGACGATCTGACGGCCAAGATTAGGACAGGGGCGATTTTGTCGGACCCAGAGGCGGTGTGCAGGAGCCAATCATCCTCTCGTTATGCCAGAGTTGCACGCGGCTCGTATGGGCAAGACTGCAAGCCCACTCACGCGCTTGCATTTCACTGTCGCAAACCAGGGTCTCGATCGTAGCGAGGCCAGTCGACGGATCGACAATAACAGCTTGGTAGGGCTGACTTGATCTCGATGAATTGTTCATAGCACACCTCAGAGCCTAAGGCACTTCGAGGTGCAGGAGTGCGCCCAAAAGGACAGCGGTCGACTAAGGAGCCACTGATCTATTCTATATGGTGAACCACTCGCGTGTTGAAAGGGCCACTACTGCCAAGTGATCCTCGACGGCCTGTTGCGAGAAGGGTTCCGTTTCAACGGCAACAACAGCAGTCACTCTTAAGTGACTGTTAAGCAGCACAATAACCAACTGTCGGGTTGCAGGTGCGTGCTAGGCTCCAATCTTGAATATTCTGTGGAGCCTATCTATGCGCGTACTGATAGTCCTTTTTTTCATCTTGGCTCCTGCTCTTACGCCTCAGGTTGCCCAAGCGCAGGGGCAGGCCACCAAGGAAGGGTCAAAGGCAAAAGCAGCAAGGATCTACACGGCAGAAGAAAGCACGGCGATAGCTGCTGCCGTTCGCGAGAAGGCTGAAGCCGCAGAGCGTGCGAGGGATGTAAGGCTGCGAAGAGCGACCAGGGGCATCTGCATCGGCTGCTGAGTTCGCCCCAATTTCTTCGTTGAAGGAAGCATGGCAAGGTTTTGGACAAGCAGTGTCAACGCGAACTTGCCATGATAGCTGGGCAGCTTGCATTTGTTGACGTCGCCGTCTTCTCGGCAACGGCCTTCCGTATCAACGTGGCTAAGCGCCCGCGTCACAAGGTCTCTCTGTTGTCGGACGTGGCTTGAGAAAGATCGTCTCAGTCGTGGGGTGACTTCTCGAGCAGATGATCGAAGTCGGCCAGCACCTGATCGACTAACCTACGGCGACGCAGATCAGATGCGTCCAAACTCTGCGCAAGCAGACCCAGCAGATAGCGAGCCTTCTCAACGGCCTCCGGCCAATCGATAGCGGGTGCAGCCGCCAGCAGATCCTCCAGTTCCGCTTGTCTCGCGTGGAGCGCTGCCTGGTCAGCCTCGACCTCGGATCGCAGGCGTCGAAGGTCAGTGGCTTTCTGAGCCGCCATGCCGCGATGCGCATCAAGACTGGTTGGTTGATCAACCATGGTGACCTCCTGCGGGTTGAGAGGCGAAACTGTCGCCCGTGATGGAATCCTATCCATGCATTCACCTTCGCACGGTATGCTATCAGGCTCGTTCCGTAAGCAGTCGCGCCAACAATCTGGCCTGTTGCGTACTCTCACCCATAGGCTCGGGCGCAACGAGGTGCCACCTGTGTGCTCGAAGAGCCCAGGCGACATCAGAGAGGCTGCCGAGCGGCTCATGCGACCACGCAGGATCACCCGTTGGCGTAAGGATCATAAACTGTCGTGACGCCTTCCTGCCGACGCGAGCAACGTAGAGGGTCTCACCGCCCCGATGAAGCACTGCGACAGGATCGTAGATTTGCGACCCGCGAAAGAAGGCTTCTGCATTGGTCACATGATTCATGCCTGTGCCGTGATCTCGCTCTCGCGCACGGCGCGTTCGCCGAAGCCGGACGACTTGATGCGGTACGAAACCTCGCCAGTCTGGTCAGCCGGCATGAGGCGGGTCACCTCGTAGATCCCGCTCGTTGTCGCGCGCTTATCCGAGAATTTCGGCTGGGTGATGCGGACCAACTGACGGACTTTATATTTGTGAGACATTCATCTCTCCTGGAGCCCAACGGCTATCGGGTTGGGCAGGTAAGCACTGCCGGGTGGACGCAAACAAAAAAGCCGCTCCATAAGGGAGCGGCTTCAAGACCAAACGGCACAGGCCTATGTCCTGAGCCGATCATAACGATTACGCCGTTTCGATGTTGTTGACGGCGATCTTGCCGGAGCGGCGGTCTTCGGCCGTGTCGAAGGAGACCTTCTGACCTTCGACGAGGTTGCGCATGCCGGCGCGCTCCAGCGCGGTGGCATGAACGAAGACGTCCTTGCTGCCATCATTCGGCTGAATGAAGCCGAAGCCCTTCATCTCGTTGTAGAACTTCACAGTGCCCATGATCATGGGGTTAGCCTTTCGCGATTGTTGTAGATGCACGTGAGGGAAGGCGCGCGAAAGCGCGACCTCACCTCGGTTCGTCGATGTAATGGTAAGAAAGTCCGAACGTGCGCCTGACAGTGTCAAAAGCGAAACGACCCGATTGTCCGGCCAAAATTCGATAAAAACTATATAGGACTTTCCTGCAACAATAACAAGTGCTGCTTATTTTGTTCTTTGAATTTGAGAAAAGCTTCCATTTTCTAGTGCTATCCGAGAATGGGATGGTTTTTGGCAAGCCAATAGCAGGTCCATTATTGATGTTCACCCCCGGCGCATTCACCTGCCGCCATCCGTTTGAGCGATGGAAAAGGCGGCAATTTGCGGTGGTGCTTAAGGATGAGCGGCCAGCGCCAGTTCGGCCTGATCCTGCCCAAAAACGAGGCCTATCTACCCAAGGGGCGTCGCGCCGCTGGCAGCTACGAGCGTAACCCCAAACGGCCAAGGTGAAAGGGGAGTTCCCAATCCGAACTGCTCGCAAGGCTAGGGCTGACAATGGCACTTCAACCGTCGGCTCTGGCGAAGTAGATTGATTGAGAGTGCAGCCCGAGCACCCATTCAGGCTAAGCCTGCTCAGTCACTCCTGAGGGCGCGCAACTTGACGCCGTAATGTCGGTTCCTGGCACTGAGTTGAAGTAGCCGCTGCCTTCGCGCTGGAGCCGTCCGCGGCAGCCGATCATACCCGACGACAGGATTAGCCGGCGATGCTTCTCGAAGACGGTCGACCAGATCACGAGATTGGCAACATGTTCAGTCCCGGCATTTGATGGACCGGATCTAATTTGAAACGTTTGGGCTCCTTGAGCCAGGTTTTGCAGATGAACTCGTAGGGTGTGAGCCCTTTGAGGGTCTTGAGCCGCCGGGCGAAGTTGTAAGCGCTCACAAAGTCAGCCAGATGCTGCCGGAGTTGGTCATGGCTGTCGTAGTAGTAGCGTTTGACCGTCGCATCTTTGATGGTGCGGTTCATCCGCTCGACCTGACCATTGGTCCAGGGATGTCTGGGCTTAGTCAGGCGATGGTCCACGTCGTTCTGGGCACAGGCATACTCAAAGGCATGGGCTCGGAAGAGCTCGCCGCGTTTCATCGCCTTCTTGATCAGCGCGACTGCCGAAGCCGTGTTGCTGGGCGTGGTGAAGTGGATGCCATGGTCAGTCAGCACCGTATGCACCTTGTAAGGCACCGCCTTGATCAGCGCGCGCAGGAAGTCGCCGGCGATCCCGGGGGTCACCTTCTCGTGCAGCTCCACGAAGGCAAACTTGCTGGTGCGGTCAATCGCAACCAGCAGATAGAGCCTTCCCTCCTCAGTGCGCACTTCAGCGATGTCGATGTGGAAGTAGCCGATCGGGTAGGCCTTGAACGTCTTCTTGGCCGGCTTGTCGCCGGTCACCTCGGGCAGGCGGCTGATGCCATGGCGCTGCAGACAACGATGGAGCGAGGAGCGCGTCAGGTGCGGGATCGTGGCTTGCAGGGCATACAGGCAGTCATCCAGCGGCAGGAGGGTATGCCGGCGGAAGGCGACGCGAACGCCTCTGTCGTTGTGGCGCTCCCATGGAGAATCTGGCCCATAGCGCGTCCCTCCATTTTGAGGATAATATCTCACCATCAAACCCTGGGATCAAACATCTAGCCTCAGCGGAAAACTTTTGTACCAGGTTCCTTTTGACGAACACTCTTGCGAAACTGACGGGACGGTGGACTAGAACTATTGAGAGCGTTCTCAGAGCGTCAGGGGTTGGCTGCCATGCTCGCCTTGGGCCATTTCTGGCGGTCTATAGCCTTGAGGGGCACTCTTAGCTCTAGGTACCGAGAACCGACCAATTTACCCATCGCCCTGGGATGGGATTGGGATCCGTCGGAAACGAGTTCCGGAATTCAGTGACGGCAACGGCTGAATTTCCAAATTTCAGTCAACCGATAATTCCGAATTTCAGAGGAGATGACATGAGATATGCCGCTTAAATCAAGGAGTCTGTTTCCGGACATTTATGAAGCTACCCATTTGTCCCCGGGTCTTGAAGTCTGACTCAAACCCGGGGGTATCCTGACTCGAATCGGCGAAGAGCCTGACTCTTCGGTCCTTTCAGTCTTGGGTTGTGCGTGGACCGACAGGACCGGGCACCACCGCCAAGGACTGAAAAAACTAGGACGGCAAAGCCGGCTGTCTGGTAGAGTGTGGTGGTGGGGGTCTTCTGTACCTGATGGGAGGTGCGGGATGACCAGACTCTCAGGGCGCCAGCCGCCGGAGCGCGAGCGGGTGCTGCGGCCCGCCTGTCGGCTGTGCCC
>NZ_JBFRGW010000062.1:0-15563 GCF_052115545.1 Microvirga sp. 2MCAF35 | reverse complement strand
ATCACCTCGCCCTTGGCCTCAGGCAACGGCTTGCCCTGCTCCGTGGTGAGGATCAGCGCCAGGTCGTCGGCGTTGGCGAGGATCAGCTCGTACCAGCGGCGCAGGATGGCGCTGCGCTCCTTGGCGGTGCGGCGGGCCCAGTCCTTCTGCACCGCGTGCGCCGTGTCGATGGCGCGCCGGGCCGCGTCGGGACCGAGATCGGGCACCGTGCGGATGAGGGCCCCGTCGAACGGGTCGGTGACCGGGATGGTCCGGCCGTCCGGGGCATCGATCCATTCGCCCGCCACATAGGCCTGCCCCACCAGCAACGACGGGTCCTTCAGCGCAACAACACGCCGATCAACAGGCTTCGCATGTACAGTCATCGGAAGACTCCAATCTCGACAATGGGGAGGACGGGAAGCTTCAGCGAGATATAGGGACTGCTCCCGGCTCTGTGAACCGCAGGACGTGCGGAGCAGGGTTACCGGCCGCGCGGCCGAGCTTCACCGACGATTGCAGTGCCATGCCTGAAACTGAGGCAGAAACAGAGGGATAGCTGCGACTTAAGGATGACCCCTTATCGCATTGCACAAGACAGAAGTCTCTATACCTTTCTGACCACCGCCGGGCGTCGCCGACGCTATGGTCTCGACAGGCTGGATCAACCGGCCGTGGAACGAAGGGAAGGAAATCAATGCGCGTTCTCAGCAAAATTCTGTTCGCTCTCAGCTGCACCGTTGCGGCGCAGTCGGCCTCTGCGCAGCAGGCCTCCGACGGCGTGGTCAAGATCGGCATCCTGAACGATCAATCCGGCGTCTACGCTGATTTCGGCGGCAAATCCTCGGTGGAGGCCGCCCGCATGGCCGTGCAGGATTTCGGCGGCAAGGTTCTCGGCGTGCCCGTCGAGATCGTCAGCGCGGATCACCAGAACAAGCCCGACGTCGCAGCCAGCATCGCCCGGCAATGGTACGACACGGAAAAGGTCGATTCCATCATGGAGCTGACCACCTCGTCCGTCGCGCTTGCGGTCCAGGGCCTGTCCAAGGACAAGAAGAAAATCACGATGACGACCGGCGCGGCGACGAGCGATCTGACCGGCAAGCAATGCACACCGTTCGGCTTCCACTGGGCCTACGACACGCATGCTCTCGCGGTCGGCACCGGCGGCGCGCTGGTGGAGAACGGCGGCAACAAGTGGTTCTTCCTCACGGCCGATTACGCCTTCGGCTACTCCCTCGAGGAGCAGACCTCCAAATTCGTGAAGTCGAAGGGTGGCCAAGTTGTCGGCTCCGTCCGCCATCCGCTGGCGGCCACCGATTATTCGTCCTTCCTGCTGCAGGCCCAGAGTTCCGGCGCCAACGTGATCGGCCTGGCCAATGCGGGCCTCGATACTGCGAACGCCATCAAGCAGGCGGCGGAATTCGGCATCACCCAGGGCGGCACCCGCCTGGCGGCGCTGCTCTTCACCCTTGCCGAGGTGAAGGGTCTTGGCCTGAAGGCCGCGCAGGGGCTGACCCTGACCGAGGGTTGGTACTGGGATCAGAGCGACGAGAACCGGGCCTTCGCCAAGAAGTTCCAGGAAAAGACCGGCCGCATGCCGAACATGATCCACATGGGCACCTACTCGGCAGTCCTGCAATACCTGAAGGCGGTCGAGAAGGCCGGCACCGACGCGACCGAGCCGGTCGCCAAGCTCCTGCACGAAATGCCGGTCCAGGACGTCTTCGCCAAGAACGGCAAGGTGCTGCCCAACGGCCGCATGGTCTACGACATGTATCTGTTCCAGGTGAAGAAGCCGGAAGAGAGCAAGAGTGATTGGGACATGTACAAGCAGCTCGCCAAGGTTCCGGGCGACCAGGCTTATCTGTCTCTTGCCGAGAGCGGCTGCCAGGTCACGCAGTAACCTCCTGGTCGTGGGGGGCGGGGGTGGGGGGGCCCGCCTCGTCGTCCGACAACGGCTGGTCTCGAGCCTCGCGCCCGAACCAGCCGTTGCATCCTCATCAAGAGAGTGTCGGCTCATTCAATGGTCAGTACGCAACCTATTCTGAGCGCCACCGGCCTCACCATGGAGTTTCGGGGCTTCGTGGCCGTGAAGGACGTGACGCTGTCCGTCAATGAAGGCACGATTCACGCCCTGATCGGCCCCAATGGCGCCGGGAAGACGACCGTCTTCAACCTGCTCACGAAGTTTCTCACGCCGACCCGCGGGCAGATCGCGTTCAAGGGCTCGGACATCACGAACCTGAAACCCGCCGAGGTTGCCCGTCTCGGGCTCATCCGTTCCTTCCAGATTTCGGCAGTCTTCCCGCACCTCACGGTGCTCGACAACGTGCGTGTCGCTCTGCAGCGCCCCTCAGGCCTCGCGACGCAGTTCTGGCGCTCCGCCTCGTCCCTTTCGACGCTCAATGAGCGCGCGATGGAGCTGATCGATGCGGTCGGCCTCAGGGCCTATGCGCATCTTCCCGCCGTCGAATTGTCCTATGGACGCAAGCGGGCTCTGGAGATTGCCACCACCCTGGCTCTCGATCCCGCCATGCTGCTGCTCGACGAGCCCATGGCCGGCATGGGCCATGAAGACATCGGCCGCATCTCCGACCTGATCCGGCGCATCGCCCGCAACCGCACGGTGCTGATGGTCGAGCATAATCTGAACGTAGTGTCCGACCTCTGCGACCGGGTCACCGTTCTGGCACGCGGCGAGATCCTCTCCGACGGATCGTACGAGACGGTCAGCCAGGACCCGCGCGTGCGCGAGGCCTATATGGGAACCGAGCATGAGTAGCGCTCCTCTTCTCGAAGTCCGCGGGCTCAATGCCTGGTACGGCGAAAGCCATGTTCTGCACGGGGTTGATCTCGACATCCGCGAGGGCGAGACGGTCACCCTGCTCGGCCGCAACGGCGCGGGCAAGACGACCACCCTGCGTGCCATCATGGGCATCCTGCGCCGTCGCGAGGGCGTCATCCGCCTGCGCGGAAAAGACCTCCTCGGCCTGCCGCTCCACAAGGTCGCGCAGGCGGGCCTCGGCTATGTGCCCGAAGAGCGCGGCATCTTCGCGAGCCTGAACGTCTCCGAGAACCTGATGCTGCCGCCCACGGTCTCGGAAGGCGGCATGAGCGTTGAGGAGATCTACAGCCTCTTCCCCAACCTGCATGAACGACGCTCCAGCCAGGGCACGAAGCTTTCGGGCGGCGAGCAGCAGATGCTTGCCATCGCCCGCGTGCTGCGCACGGGCGCGCGGATCATCCTTCTCGACGAGCCGACGGAGGGCCTGGCTCCCGTCATCGTCCAGCGCATCGGCGATGTGCTGGTCGCCTTGAAGAAGCGCGGCATGACCATCCTGCTCGTGGAACAGAACTTCCGCTTCGCGAAGAAAGTGGCCGATCGCTTCTACCTCATGGAGGATGGGCGTATGGTGAACTCGTTCCCAGGACATGAGCTCGATGCGCGCATGGACGAACTCCACCAAGTTCTTGGGGTGTAGAGCATCATGAGCACCATTTTCGGCATCCCCGCCCCGGCCCTCTACGGCCAGATCCTCATCGGACTGATCAACGGCTCCTTCTATGCCATGCTGAGCCTCGGCCTCGCGGTCATCTTCGGTCTGCTCCGGGTCATCAACTTCGCCCACGGCGCGCAATACATGCTGGGCGCCTTCGCCGCCTACCTGCTCCTGAGCTGGCTCGGGATCGGCTATTGGCCGGCGCTCATCCTGGCCCCTCTGATCGTCGGGGCCATCGCGGTCGTGATCGAGAAGGCGATGCTGAGCCGTCTGTACGGCGTGGATCCACTCTACGGCCTCCTCCTGACCTTCGGCCTCGCCCTCATTCTCGAAGGCGCCTTCCGCTACTGGTTCGGCGCCGCGGGCCAACCCTATTCCCCTCCCCCCCAGCTGACGGGAGCCGTCAACCTGGGCTTCATGTTCATGCCGATCTATCGCGGCTGGGTGGTGATCGCATCCCTGGTCATCTGCTTGGGCACGTGGCTTCTCATCGAGAAGACGCGCCTCGGCGCCTATCTCCGCGCCGCGACGGAAAATGCCACGCTCGTCCAAGCCTTCGGCGTAAACGTGCCGCTGCTCCTGACCCTCACCTACGGCCTGGGTGCGGCGCTAGCCGGGCTGGCCGGCGTACTGGCGGCCCCGATCTACCAAGTGAGCCCGCTGATGGGCTCGAACCTCATCATCATCGTGTTCGCCGTGGTCGTCGTCGGCGGCATGGGCTCGATCCTGGGCGCCATCGTGACCGGCTATGTGCTCGGCGTCCTCGAGGGGCTGACGAAGGTCTTCTACCCGGAAGCCTCGAGTATCGTTATCTTCGTGATCATGGCCATCGTTCTGCTCGTCAGGCCGGCAGGTCTCTTCGGGCGGGAGGAGTGATATCATGGCTGTCGGAACCCAATATCTCGCGGAACAGCCCCGTCTCCGCACGTCTTCCATGGTGCTCGGCGCGGTCGCCGTCGCGGCCCTGCTGGTGGCGCCCTTCTTCTTCTACCCGGTCATGCTGATGAGCGTGCTCTGCTTCGCGCTCTTTGCCTGCGCGTTCAACCTGCTCATCGGCTATGTAGGCCTTCTCTCCTTCGGCCATGCCGCCTTCTTCGGCGGAGCGGCCTATGTCACCGCCCATGCGGCAAAGGTGTGGGGTCTGGAGCCTCTGACCGCCATCCTGCTCGGCGTGGCAGGAGCCGCCGTCATGGGCCTCATCATCGGGTTCGTGGCCATCCGTCGCCAGGGTATCTACTTCGCCATGATCACCCTCGCCCTGTCGCAGATGTTCGCGTTCATCTGCCTGCAGGTGCCTTTCACCCATGGCGAGGACGGCATTCAGGGCGTGCCGCGCGGGCATCTGCTCGGCTTCATCGACCTCAACCAGCCCCTGACCATGTACTACGTCACGCTGGCGATCTTCCTGTTCGGCTTCTTCTCCATCTGGCGCATCGTGAACTCGCCCTTCGGCAACATCCTCAAGGCGATCCGCGAGAATGAACGGCGCGCGGTCTCTCTCGGCTACCGGGTCGACCGCTACAAGCTCGGCGCCTTCGTGATGTCGGCCGCGCTGGCGGGACTGGCGGGCGGAACGAAAGCCATCGTGTTCCAGTTCGCGACGCTTACCGACGTGCAGTGGCAGATGTCCGGCGAGGTCATTCTCATGACCCTGCTCGGCGGCATCGGCACGATGCTCGGCCCCATCGTCGGCGCCGGCCTGGTGATCGCCTTGCAGAATTATCTGGCGGCCTCCGCTTTCCCCGTGACGGTGCTGATCGGCATCATCTTCGTGATCTGCGTGCTCCTGTTCCGCCGGGGCATCGTGGGCGAGATCCTGGAGTTGATGAGGCGCAGGACCAAGGGCGCTTCCTAAGAGCGACGAAAACTCTGCCGGCGCTCGTCGCATCGAGCGCCCGCTCATTGCATCGAGTCATACCATGCCGGACAGCGATACATTCGATTACGTGATCGTCGGTGCGGGTTCTGCCGGCTGTGTCCTGGCGAACCGCCTGTCCAAGGATCCCCGAAACTCGGTCTGCATTCTCGAGGCCGGCGGCAAGGACAACTGGATCTGGTTTCACATTCCGGTCGGCTATCTTTTTGCCATCGGCAATCCCCGGGCCGACTGGATGTTCAAGACCGAGACCGAGCCGGGCCTGAACGGTCGCATCCTGAATTATCCGCGCGGCAAGGTCCTGGGCGGCTGCTCGGCCATCAACGCCATGATCTACATGCGCGGCCAGCGCGAGGATTACGACAACTGGCGCCAGATGGGACTGACAGGCTGGGGCTGGGACGACGTCAAACCGATCTTCCGCCAGCACCTCGATCACTATCTCGGAGCCGGCGAGCACCATGGCACAGGGGGTGAATGGCGCGTCGAGGCCCCTCGGACCCGCTGGGATCTGTTGGACACCTTCATCGAAGCCGCCGTCGAGGCCGGCATCCCCCGGGTCAGCGATTTCAACACGGGCAGCAACGAGGGCATCTCGTACTTCCACGTCAACCAGAAGAGCGGACGGCGCTGGTCCTCGGCGCGCGGCTTCCTCAAGCCGGCCTTGTCCCGCCCCAATCTGAAGGTGGAGATCCAGGCCCATGCCACGCGCATCCTGTTCGAAGGCAAGCGTGCCGTCGGGGTCGAAATCCTTCAGAATGGCGCTCTGAAGCGCATTTTCGCCAGGAAGGAAGTCGTGCTCTCCGCAGGCGCCATTGCATCCCCGAAGCTCCTGCAATTGTCGGGGATCGGGGACGGCGCCTACCTCCAGCAGCACGGCATCGACGTGGTCCACCACCTGCCGGGCGTCGGAGAGAACCTACAGGATCATCTGCAGCTGCGCCCGATCTACAAAGTGCAGGGGGTGCGGACCCTCAACGAGGATTACCGGTCCCTGCTTAAGAAGGCCCATATGGGCCTGGAATATGCGCTCTTCCGCCGAGGTCCGCTGACGATGGCTCCGTCGCAGCTAGGAGCCTTCACGCGTTCCTCGCCCGAATACGCGACGCCGAACCTCCAGTTTCACATCCAGCCCCTGTCGCTCGACAAATTCGGAGAAGATCCGCACCCCTTCCCGGCCTTCACGGCGAGCGTCTGCAACCTGCGGCCGAGCAGCCGGGGAAGCGTCAGGATCCGTAGCGGGGCGTCGGACGATCCCCCGTTCATCCGGCCGAACTATCTGTCGACAGCGGAAGATCAGCGCGTGGCGGTGGATTCATTGCGCCTGGTCCGGCACATCGTGTCCATGCCGGCCCTTCAGAAGTACCGGCCGGAGGAATACAAGCCCGGCGCCGAGCTGACGACGGACGAGGAGCTTTTGAACGGCGCGCGGGAGACCGGAACCACGATCTTCCATCCCGTCGGAACCGCCAAGATGGGCATCGACAGCGATCCGATGGCTGTCACGGACTCGCGCCTGCGCCTGCGCGGTGTGGAAGGGCTGCGTGTCATCGATGCGTCCATCATGCCTACAATCACGAGCGGGAACACGAATTCGCCGACCCTGATGATTGCGGAACGGGGAGCAGCCCTGATCCTGGAGGATCAATCGCACATCGGCACGCCTGCCCTGCGCTCCGCTTAAACTGTCCAGCTAGAGCAATTTTGGTGAAGCGGGTCCGGCTCACCAAAATTGCGATCGGGTCTGAGAAAAGATATTTCCATGCAAGTGGAGGTATCTCCAGCGCATTGTACGCGGTGTCCGTCAGCGCATCTCGGAATATTCGATTCGCTCAGCTCAATTCTGACCGAAGCATTTTCGGTTTATATTCCTTAAGAGGCTAAAATATCTTAGGCCGGCATAGAACTTGAAGCTTTGAATGAGCTTTTTCTTAATACGCCACGATGTTGCCTTATTCAGCCAGCAGAACACTATCAATGGTTATCGAGGCGTAAACTTCTATAACCGAATGGTTCCGAGCGTTTAGTTCTAACGCTTTGCTCCATCCGTTAGTATACTGCGTTTCTTTCCTGCCAATTTCCTGGCGATCTCTCCATCAAACTTCGTTATTTTACTCAAAGGGCTCAACAAAGAAGCTCTTTCGATTAGGGGCAGGTGAAATGACATCGAACTATTCTGTCGTGCCAGGCCGCGGGACATATAAGGCACGACCAGTGCCGCATGAACTTTTCAAGTGGCAGGACGCAGGTTGATCGCCTCTCCGGAAAGAACCGAAGCTCTCTTTTTCCACCGATTTCAGCATGCACGACATCAGGACGGGAGATCTTTTCTACGACGTGGACGGTACCGGTTCTAAGGGCTCGGCGATCGAGAACCTCGCCGAATTGACGGCATCAGATTTCATTGTCATTTGATTGCGATTCCAATCATGCGCCGTGAAAGCATTGCTCACGCCGTATGGTTCGAACTTCCAAGGCCGGGATCACATCCCGGCCTTTTTCTTTGTGCGAGAACCGGAGCCCTTGCAGTCGTGGAACCGGATCCCCTACTCCCCGAGCCATCGTCTCTTCGACGCGTCGAGGTGCATCCGCATGGCGGCTTGGGCCAGAAGGGGATCCGCCGCCTCGAAGGCTGCATAGATGGCTTCATGCTCCACGAGCGCCGTGTGCCAGCCCTCGCGGCTGTCGAACCGGATCCTCATCTGGGCAGAGATCGGGCTATGACGCTCGTCGAACAGCTCGCGCACGATGCGCATGAGCACCGAATTGCCGGACAGGTTCGCAATGGCGAGGTGGAACTGCCGATCCTGCTCGAGGGGATCGCGCCCATCGGCGATGTCGGCCCGCATTCCCTCGATCGTCGCTTGAAGGGAAGCGAGTCCTTCCGGTGTCATGCGGGCACAGGCGAGAGCCGCGACATTCCCTTCGATGGCACCCCTCGCCTGCATGAGCTCCGAGGGGCTCTCACCCATCGAATGCATCGTACTCGCAGCACGTTCGACCGGCGCGCAGACATAGACGCCTGACCCGGACCGGATTTCGACGCTGCCGTCGATCTCGAGAGCAATAAGAGCCTCCCGAAGCGACGGACGCGAAACGCCCAGCTGATGCGCGAGGTCCCGCTCGGCCGGAAGACGCGCCCCGGGCAGGATCTGGCCGCCTTGGATCAGAGCACGGATCTGATCGGCGACCTGCTGGTAGAGGCGCCGGGGCTCTGCCGGCTTGAGGACAATGGACATGATCGGCGACCCGGAATTGGCCTGACCATAGATCCCGGCCCGAACCCTGACAATGCGAATCGGCGATCAGTTTCCGCTGATCGTTTTAACTTGACCGAACGTTCCCGCCGGTCATATTCCTATTGCTCCTGGATTGGCCTGACCAATTCGGACACAAAAGTCCTGCGGAGAATGGGACCAAGTTGCCGAGGGAGGAAGCATGCGCGGCGTGACGGCCCATCTCCACCATTGCACCGACATGCCGGAGGTGCCCACTGAGGCAGAGCGGCTGGCTACTCCCGGTCGTGCGACGGTCAAGGGCACCCCATGAAAGTCTCAGAGCGCCGCCCCCTCCCCCGCAAAGACCTGTCCCTCACGCTCCTCGGGCTCGGCAGCGCACCCATGGGCGGGCTCTACAGCCCGACGAGCTTTGCGGAAGCTCAGGCCGTGACCGAGGCTGCCTGCACTCACGGCATCGGCTATTTCGATACCGCACCCTATTATGGTTACACGCGATCCGAGCGCCGCCTCGGTGCCCTGCTCTGCGACCGTGAGCGCGACAGCTACGTCATCAGCACAAAGGCCGGTCGCCTGATGGTGCCCGACGAGACCGTGAGCGAAGAAGAGAACGGCTGGGTCCGGCCTCTCCCGTTCCGACCCGTTTACGACTACACGTACGACGCGGTCCTGAAATCCTTCGAGGACAGCCGGCAGCGCCTCGGCATTCTCAAGATCGACATCCTCTACATTCACGACATCGGCCGCTACACTCATGGCGACCGGCATGAGTATTACTGGCGCCAGCTGACCACCGGAGGTGGGTTCCGGGCGCTTCAGGAGCTGCGCGACAGCGGACGCGTCACGGCCATCGGGCTCGGGGTCAACGAGGCCGAGGTGGTTCATGATGCCATGGGAGAAGCGGATCTCGACGTCGTCATGCTGGCGGGCCGCTACACGCTGCTGGAGCAGATGAGCCTTCCGCTACTCGACAGATGCGCGCGCGCCGGAACCGGGATCGTCGTCGCCGGTCCGTTCAACTCCGGCATCCTCGTCGGCAACAACAAGTTCGACTACGCGGATGCTCCACCGGATGTCGTGCGGCGCGTTCAGGCCCTGAAGTCGGTATGCGACGAGTTCGATGTCCCGCTCCCGGCCGCGGCCTTTCGCTTTCCCCTGGCCCATCCGGCCGTCGTCTCCTGTGTGACCGGAGCCCGCGACGCCGAGCAGCTTTACACCAACGTCGCCTGGTTCGAGCGCTCGATCCCCGACGAACTCTGGACGGCACTGAGGAAAGCCGGATTGCTGGACGAAGCCGCTCCCCTCCCGCGCGAAGGCGAATAGGCTCCATGCGGATCGATGCCCACCAGCATTTCTGGTTGATGAGCAACCGACAGGGCCAGTGGCCGCCGCCGGATCTTGCCAAAATTCATCGCGATTTCACGCCGAGCGACTTGGAGCCAATTTTGAAGGCATGCGGCATCGGCGGCACGGTCCTCGTGCAGTCGCTCCCCACGATGGCCGATACCGACTTCATGCTGGAACTGGCGGACCGGCACGCGTTCATCCTTGGCGTCGTCGGCTGGGTCGACCTCAAGGCGGCCGATGCGGCGAGCCATGTTGCCCGGCTCGCGTCACATCCGAAGCTGAAGAGCCTGCGGCCCATGCTGCAGGACATCCCGGATGTCGGCTGGATCGACGATCCGCATCTCGATCCCGCCATCGCGTCCATGAAGGAAGCGGATCTGCGCTTCGATGCCCTGGTGATGCCGCAGCATCTGAGAGCCTTGACTGCATTCGCCGAGCGCCACCCTGATTTGTCCATCGTCATCGATCATGGTGCAAAGCCGCGCATCGCGGCGGGTGAAATCGCCCCGTGGCGAGACGCCATGGCGGGGTTGGCCGCTTTTCCGAACGTTCATTGCAAGCTGTCGGGTTTTCTGACCGAGGCGGGCGGCCGGCGCGATGCGGACGCTATCAGACCTTATGCCGACACGCTTCTCGAATTGTTTGGCCCCGAGCGGCTCATGTGGGGCAGCGACTGGCCGGTTCTGAGGCTCGCGGGCAGCTACGAGGATTGGCTCGCCATGTGCCATGCGTTCGTGCCGCAAAGCCACCACGATGCGGTCTTCGGCCGGAATGCCATCCGCTTCTACAAGCTCGACGGGAGCGAGGAAGCAGCATGAAGAGCGCCCGTTCCGCGCCGATCTGTTCCCCCGAAGGTGCAGATGACATCGCCTGCGGTCCCGTGCTTAGATCAACCGTGGCGCAAAGACGCCGCACAGGCGAAAGCCTGACATAAAGGGAGGAACGGTCTTGTCACTCCTCGTCCTGCAAGACGTCGGGAAGGAATTCGGCGCCATCCGGGCCCTGTCCCACGTCAATCTCACGATCAAGCCCGGCGAGGTCGTCGGCCTGATGGGCGACAACGGCGCCGGAAAGTCGACCCTGGTGAAGATCATCGCCGGCAACTTTCCGCCCTCGCACGGCAAAGTCCTGTTCGAGGATCAGGAGGTCCATTTCACGAGACCGGTCGATGCCCGTTCCGTCGGCATCGAGGTCGTCTACCAGGACCTCGCTCTTGCCGACAATTTGACGGCGGCGGCCAACGTGTTTCTCGGGCGCGAACTCAAACGCAAGGTCGGGCCGTTCTCGTTTCTCGACCATGCGACCATGAACCAGCGGACGGGCGCCCTGTTCCGCGAGCTCAAGTCCGAGACAAGGCCGGACGATCTGGTCCGTGCCATGTCGGGCGGGCAGCGGCAGGCCGTCGCGATTGCCCGGACAAGGCTTGCCAAGGCCAAGCTCATTCTCATGGACGAGCCGACGGCGGCAATTTCGGTCCGTCAGGTGGCCGAGGTTCTCGATCTCATCCGCCGATTGAAGGATGCGGGCATCGCCGTGATCCTGATCTCGCACCGCATGCCGGATGTGTTCTCCGTGTGCGAACGGGTGGTCGTGATGCGCCGCGGAACCAAGGTCGCCGACAAGCCCATCGACCAATCGAGCCCCGAGGAAGTCACCGCGCTGATTACGGGCGCCAAGGAAGCGGCGTGATGAGCGAACTGTCTCCGGCAACCAGCTCCGACACGAGCGATTTTTCGAATGTGGGCCGCGCTCGCTGGTGGCGGCGCGGGTTCTTCGCGAGCCAGACGGCCTATGTGGCGGCGGCCCTCATCGTCATCATGATCGTGATGTCGTTCCTGAGTTCGGCCTTTCTCAGTCCGGGCAACCTCGCCAACGTGGCGAAGAACTTTTCCTTCGTCGGCATCGTGACCCTGGGTGTCACGCTCGTGATCGTCACCGGCGGCATCGATCTTTCGGTCGGTTCGACGATGGCACTCTCGGCCATCACCTGCGCCATCGTCATGCAGGCTTTGAGCGGCACGGCTCTCGACAACATTCCGCTCGCGGGCATGGTCGTCTCGCTCGGCGCAGGGCTCGGCGTCGCGCTCCTGATCGGGCTGGCGAACGGCCTGCTCATCGCCCGCGTCGGCCTCTCACCGTTCGTGACGACGCTCGGCATGCTGTCGATCGTGCGCGGCCTCGCCTATGCGGTCACGGAAGGACGCGGGCAGGCCCCGACCGGGCCGGACGTGAACCTCTTCTACGACATCACCGACGGCAACATCGCCGGCGTGCCGGTGGCCATCATCTATCTGCTCGTTCTCGCGACGATCATCGGCATCGTCCTTCATCACACGGCTTTCGGGCGGCACGTCTTCGCGCTCGGCGGCAACGAGAAGGCCGCGGCGCTCACGGGCGTCGCGGTCGAGCGGGTCAAGATCGCCGTTTATGTGCTGTCCGCCCTCTCGGCGGGATTTGCCGGCATCCTGATGGTGGGCTGGCTCGGTTCCGCACCGGCCAATCTCGCGACCGGCTACGAGCTGACGATCATCGCCGCGGCGGTCATCGGCGGCGCGAATCTCAGCGGCGGCATCGGGGGGCCGGCGGGTGCGGTCATCGGTGCCCTTCTCATCGAAGTCATCCGCAACGGCCTCGTGCTCGCGGGCATCAACGCCTATTGGCAGATAGTCCTCGTGGGCGGGATCATCATCCTGGCGGTCCTGGTCGACCGCCTGCGGACCCTGCGCATGACGTCCTGAACACCGTTGTCGGAGGCCGGCACTGCCTGCCTCGAAAGCGGACATGGAAGATCGGCCGATAGAAGCCGGTCACGAGACCCCAAACATGGGGCGGAGAATCAACCAGGAGGAAGACATGATGAAACGTTTGATCCTTGCCGCGGTCGCTGCCGTGGCGCTCACCGCCCCGGCCATGGCGCAGCAGACCTACAAGTTCGCCATCGTGCCGAAGGCGATGAACAATCCCTATTTCGACCTCTCCCGCGACGGATGCATGAAGCGCGCGAAGGAGCTCGGAAATGTCGAGTGCATCTACAAGGGCCCGGTCGAGCATGAACCCGCAAGCCAGGTCCAGATCATTCAGGACCTGATCAGCCAGAAGGTCGACGGCATCGCCATCTCGGTGTCGGATGCGGCGGCGGCGGTGCGCGTGATCAAGGCCGCGCGCGACGCCGGCATTCCGGTCATCACGTTCGACGCCGATGCGCCGGGTTCCGCGCGCCAGGCCCATGTGGGCACGGACAACCGCGCCATGGGCCGCGCCCTCGGCGAGGAACTCTTGAAGCTGCGGCCGGATGGCGGCAAATACGCCATGGTGTCCGGCGGTCCGGCCGCCGCCAACCTGAAGGAGCGCGTCGAAGGCGTGCGCGATGCGCTGAAAGGCTCCAAATGGACGGAAGTCTCCGGCTCGCCCACCTACTGCAACGACGACCTCGCGCTCGCCGTGCAGCAGATGCAGGACCTCAAGACGGCCAACCCGGATCTCGCCGCCATCGTGCCGGTGGGCGGCTGGCCGATGTTCGTGCCCGAGGCCTACAAGAGCTTCGTGAACAAGAACAAGGAAGCCATGGACCAGAACAAGTTCAGCCTCGTGGTGGCCGATACCCTGAAGGTGCAGCTCGAGCTGCTGCGCGACGGCTATGCCAACGCGCTCGTCGGCCAGCGGCCCTACGAGATGGGCGAAAAGGCCATGGACATTCTCCTGCAGCTCAAGAAGGGCGAGAAGGTTCAGGATATCGTCTATGCGGGCATCGACCGCGTGACGAAGGACAACGTCGCTTCCATGCTCAAATGAGCTGACACTTCACCTATTGGCGGACCCGCGCCCTGGAGAGAGGCCTCTTTCCAGGGCGTTTGTTGTAAGCAGGTGGCCTCAGCAGGTTGCCTAATCGGCTCCCACGGGCTTGGGCGCCGTAGGCGAAGATCTCAGGGCGCTGGCGGTGTAGACCCCAAGGGCGATCCAGATCAGGCTGAACGCCATACCGTCGATCCAGCCGAAGGCTTCCTCGTAAACGAGGACGCCGAGCGCAAGCTGGCCCGACGGCGCCAGGTATTGCAGCAGACCGATGGTGGAGAGCTTCAGCCTTTGAGCGGCCGCCGCGAACCAGATCAGCGGCAAAGCGGTGCTGAGCCCGGTCAGAATGAGAAGCGCATCCAGGCGCAGATCGCCCCGGAAAGCCACGAACTGCCCCTGTGCGCCGACATAGGTGAGGTACCCTAAGGCCAAGGGTGTGAGCAGCAGCGACTCGACGCAGAAGCCGATGAGCGGGGCGACCGGCACGATCTTCCTGACGAGGCCGTAGAAGCCGAAGCTGCAGGCCAGCGCCAGCGCGACCCAGGGCATCTCGCCCGACGAGATGGCGAGCACCAGCACACCCAGCGCGGCAATCACGCAGGCGGCAACCTGCGCCGGGTTCAGCCTCTCCCGCAGGAAGAGAACGCCGAGCACAACGTTCAGGAGCGGATTGATGAAATAACCGAGGCTCGTCTGAACGAGGTGCCCTGAATTGACGGCCCAGATATAGATGAGCCAGTTGATCGCGATGAGACCGGCCGAAGCGCACAGAAGCAGCAGCCGGCGACCGGATGTGAGCGCCTCGACGAGCTTGCGCCATTGCCGGCCCGCGAGAATCAGCCCAAGGGCGAACACGCTCGCCCAGACGATCCGGTGAGCGAGGATCTGAAGGGCAGGAACCGCCGAAATGAGCTTGAAGTGCAGCGGAACGGCCAAGCCCCACATGAAGAATGCCGCCAAGGCATAGATAACCCCGGCACGTGCCCGCTGTGCCTCGGAAGGCGCTGGTCCTGTTACCATCTTAGCCTCTGGAGCCGTTTCCCTTGCGTGGAATCATCTCTTCCCTGTGCCGGATCGCATTTTCTGACGGCGAACCGGATCGACTTCACCAAAAATGCTCCAGTCGCGCCCGGTTCATTGAGAACAGGCCTTGCGAGGTGTCACGCTCCTAGGTCAATTCAGGTGAACGGGATAGTCCCAACTTTGATGAGGCGACAGCCTGTCTTCACGGATGCGAAGGCGCATTTCACTTGGATGTGGGAATCGCTCGTGCTGGAACCAGCCGGATCGGCGACATGGACCATCGCGCCTGCCTTTGATGCCGGTTTTTAGAGGGATATGACCTTGGTGCTGTCATAGGCCGACCAGGGCAACTTTCCGGCAAGCGGAGCTTCGAACCTGCGAAGCTTAAGTCCTTGTGTGGGAAGTGGTACAGCCGCCCCGGCTCGAACGGGGGACCCCCAGATCCACAATCTTGAATTCCTGATGATCGGTAAGCATCAGAGCCAATCAAGCTGCCGCTAACTAAGCCAAATTTCAGCCATACCTTCAGACTTAGATATCTAGGAGCACTCACGGCCAGTCACGATCGTGCTTACTATATGCTTACTGACGGAGGCTTAAATGCGCTTTACCCGCCAAGCCGTCGCCGCGCTCAGGCTCCCTGAGGGCAAGCCGTATATTGGCCTGCCCCCTTTGAAGTGGTCCTCCCTGATGTATGGCTTTTTGCCATTTGGAGGACGAGAGAATGCCCAGGAAGAGACACACGGCTGAAGAGATTGTCGCGAAGTTGCGGCAGGTTGATGTGCTGACGGCGCAAGGCCGCTCAGT
>NZ_JBFRGW010000061.1:0-17886 GCF_052115545.1 Microvirga sp. 2MCAF35 | reverse complement strand
GGCCTTGCGCCGTCAGCACATCAACCTGCCGCAACTTCGCGACAATCTCTTCAGCCGTGTGTCTCTTCCTGGGCATTCTCTCGTCCTCCAAATGGCAAAAAGCCATACATCAGGGAGGACCACTTCAAAGGGGGCAGGCCAGACGCCGGAAAATCGACCTTCATTGACGTCGTCTCGGGGCGCACCCGGGGAAGCGGGGCAGTCATTCTCGGCGAGGCCGACATTTCCTCCTTGTCACCCGACAAGCGACGCCGCCTCGGTTTATCACGCTCGTTCCAGCGAACCTCGATCTTTCCCGAACTGAGCGTGCGGTCACAACTCGAGTTGGCAGCCGAATGGGTCGACGACGACAATACGGCCGATCTCGTCGAGATGTTCAACCTCCATGCCGTCCTGGACGTTCATGCCGGAGAGATCAGCTATGGTCAGCAACGCCTCGTCGATCTCGCGCTCGCCCTTGTCGGCATGCCGCGGGTTCTGCTCCTCGACGAGCCAGCAGCGGGGTTATCCGCGAGCGAGTCTCATAGCCTGACGGATCATCTCCGCGAAATCGCGCAGCGATGGAATGTGGCCGTTCTCCTGGTCGAGCACGATATGGATGTAATCTTCAAGGTCTGCGATGTGCTGACCGTTCTTGAGACAGGCAGGCTGCTGGTCGAGGGCGCGCCCCGCGCCGTACGAAGCGATCCAAAGGTCGTTCAGGCCTATTTCGGGAGCACGGCATGAACCCCTTTCTGGAAATGCGGAATATTCGCGCGGGCTATGGCGCAGCCCGCATCCTCCATGATCTCGATCTTGAGATCGGCGAAGGCGAGCGCGTGTCCGTGATCGGTCGAAACGGGGTCGGCAAGACAACGATCGTCAACACGCTCCTCGGCACCTCGAAACTCATGGCAGGCGAGGTGCTCTGCCGTGGCAGGGCTCTGCCGAGAATTGCAGGGCATACAGCCGCCACATACGGCATCGCTGTCGTGCCACAGGGCCGGAAGATCCTGCCGAACCTGACCGTCGCAGAGAACCTGCGGCTTGGCGCTGCGCTGGGCCGCAAGGGACGCTGGACTATCGATGAGATCTACCGTCTGTTCCCCATTCTCCATGAACGGCGCAATGCACCAGGCACCGCGCTCAGCGGCGGCCAACAGCAGATGATTGCCATCGGAAGGGCGCTGATGTTGAACCCGGATCTCCTCATACTCGATGAGCCATGCGAGGGGCTTGCCCCGGTCATCGTCGATGAGATCAGCGCCATTTTCAAAGATCTCGCCGCTACGGGTGTCGCGATCCTCTTGATCGAACAGCATCTCAATCTCGTGCGAGAGATAACCGACCGTTTCTACGTGATCTCCAAAGGAAGCGTCGTAAGGTCGGGGCATGTTGCTGATGTCAATCAGCATGATCTTCAAAAGAGCATAATGCAATAAGGGCAATAAAAACTATATCTGGAGGAAACCACATGTCTGATCGCAAATACTCTCTTGCCATACTCTTGAGTCTCTCATGCGCGACGGGCGCCCTTGCGCAAGCAGAGCCTCTGAAAATCGGCGTTCCCACTTCGCAGACCGGTCCCTATGCAGCTCTCGGAGAGCAGGTGATCCGTGCGATCGAGTTCGCCGCTGCAGAAGCCAATGCGGCGGGCGGCGTCGATGGCCGTAAAGTCGAGGTCAAGATCGGCAACGACGAAGGAAATCCGGAAGCCGGCCGTCGTGCGGCCGAGAAGCTCGCGACCGATGGTCACAAGATCCTGATCGGGTCCATCTCGTCGGCCGTCGGTCTCGCGCTGTCGACGCAGCTCAACCGCTGGGATGCGATCTATGTATCGGTCGTCAACAAGACACCCAAGCTGACAGGCGATTCTTGTACACCGCGCACCTTCCGTGCGAACCATTCCGACGATATGGACATCGCCATCGTTGAGCCTTGGCTGGCCGAGAGCCAAACGAAGAATTGGGCCATCATCGGCGCAGATTATGTTTGGGGGCGTGGCTCCGGCGCTGCCTTCAAGGCTGCGGCCACAAAGACTGGCAAGTCGATCAAGACCGAATTGTATGCTCCCCTCGGCACGGCCGACTTCGCGCCCTATATCACGCAGCTCCGCGACTCCGGCGCTGAAGGTCTATGGGTGGCTCTCGCAGGTTCCGAAGCCGTGAACTTTGCCAAGCAGGCGAAGCAGTTCGGCCTTATCGACAAGATGACGGTCTTCGGCCACAACTTCGTGGCATCCTCCATCATCAAGGCCGTCGGTACGGATGCGATTGGCTTCTGGGGCAATGTCAACTACTCGGCGTCCATCGAAACTTCAAATAACCAGAAGTTTGTTGCCGCTTGGCGTGCGAAGTTCAATACCGACCCTACGGAATACGAAGGTGAGGCATACTCGGGCATGCAGGTGATCTTTGAAGCGGCGAAGAAGGCCAAGAGTGCCAAGGCATCGGATATCGCCAAATCTCTCAACGATATGACCGCCGAAACCGTCTATGGACAAGTCACGATGCGCGCTGCAGACCACCAGCTCGAGATGCCGAACTATCTCGGTCGCGTCGCCGATAAGGACGGCAAGCCTGTGATTCAGGTGGTGCGCGGCTTCGACTCGAAGGCCGCCACACCTCCTCCAAGCGGTGAATGCAAACTTTGATTATTTGGTAAGGTCATGAAATGCTGAGCGGACTGCCGAGTGCCCGGCCAGCCCGCTTAAGCAGCTGATGTTTCCGATCCTGCTCGACGCATTCTTGGAGACGCTGTGATCTCAGAGTGCGGTGACTGTGTGAGTGAAATTGCGTGAAAACTCAGCCTAGAGCATCGAACGCAAAAGTGGGAACCGGTTTTGCGTGAAAAGGTGCGGGACGACAACAATTTAGAGCATCGGGCGTGAGTTCGATTTCACGTCCGATGCTCTAGGCTGATCCCGGCGATGCATCTGTACGGGATTAAGGCCTCATCCCGGGGCTTCCTCGGTTCCTCAATGCTTACGAGACATAAAGCTTCGTGGAGGAAGGGCCTCGTCAACGTTCTCACACGCGCCGAAAAACTTGGTCCGCTTCGCTGCCCAAAGCCGACCCCTGTCTTGTGGTCGGAATGTGAAGGTTTGCCGCCCTTTCTGGCGAGCGGGCGCCGGTGCGCGCATCCTGGTTCGATAAGAGATCGTCGCAACCAGGGTGCTGAGCTATTGTTCTTCAGCTCTGGGGATCGTAGGGAGACCATGCTGGAGTCCCTTTCAAAGACTTGAGGAAAGCTTATTTTCCTGATGATTGTGACGCGCTGCCGATTGTGTAACAATGCTTCATCGACCGGATTGGACATTGTTAGTGAACATGAGGCCTTTCGACCCCGACCAGCAGAATCTCATCCGCTCCCCCCTGGATAACGAAAACATCCTGAGCGGCCAATTCTGGGGCGAGTTGCGGGTGTTTCTGGCTGTTGCGAAAGCCAAATCCTTCAATCGAGCCGCCGAGGTCCTCAACACCAGTCAGCCGACGGTCAGCCGCCAGGTCAAACGGCTTCAGGATCTCATGGGAGCCCAACTGTTCGTCCCGACACAGCATGGGGTCAAGCTGACCCCGAAGGGTCAAGCGTTGGCCCAGGCTCTGACAACCCTCGACCACTCGCTCTTCGCCCTCACCAACGATCTCAGGGCCGAGAACAAGGATGCGGAAGGCATCGTTCGGGTCAGCATCACGGATGGTCTCAACACCTTCTTCGTCGCACCCGCTGTCACCAGCTTCGCCGCAGAATACCCGAAGATCCAACTGCATCTCAAGAGCCCGGCCAACGTCGTGAGCCTGCGGGACAATCAGACCGACATGATGATCGGTTTCAATCCCATCGAGGCGGCCGACATTTCCATGCAGAAGCTGGGTTATCTCCACTTCATCCCGATCGTGGCGAAGTCCTATATCCAGCAGCACGGGATCCCGACCCGCTCCAACCTGCCTCAGCACTTCTTTCTGCAGTCAGAGTTCTACACAGCCAGGACAGGATTGTGGGGACCATGGAACGGGGTTGTCTCCCAAGGCCAGGTCGCGCATTTCTGCGACAACTCGATGGCCTATGGCATGCTCGTCAAGGCCGGTCTCGGCATCGGGCTCCTCGGCAGCTACACGATCCTGGAGCCGAATGCAGTTCCATTGGAGCTCGATGTGGCAATCTCGGTTCCGATGTATGCCCTCGTTTTGTCCGAGCGGCTGAATGCACGGCCTGTCCGCCTAGTCTTTGACTGGTTGTGTGAGATGTTTGGAACCTCGAACCCTTGGTTTGCGCCGAGACTTCGTCTCGACCCTCCGCAGAGCCGGTTCGATACGGGGATCAAGCTGCTCTTCAACCTGTGAAAGCTGGCGTTGAAGATGATGCAGGCTGATGCTTTCCGAGAGGCCGAGATAGGTATTGCCGACATCCTCAAACAGTTCGGACAGCTCGAGCAGCACCCCGTCGGTCTCGAACAGCAGCTTCTGAAACATGGCGGAGTGCAGGGTCACCACCTGCTGCAGGTAAGATTGGAAGTAGTCCATAACGGCGCCTGCGTCAGCGTTCTTCAGATCCGGGAGGGCAGGAGATGCGTCCGGAGTCATGATTCAACCGCCTCGAACTCGGAGTGGATATCCCAATATCCTTCGATGCGGAAGAGAACGGCGGCATCGGAGGCGGACGTGATGGCGTTGTCGGGGGGTGTCAGGTGCTTGACGAGTTCGATATAGGGCTCGTCGTGCCCCTCGAAATAGAGGGGCTCCTTGCCTGGAGCCGGCGTGAAGCCCAGCATGCGTTGCCACAGGCGGGCATAGACCGGCTTGGCGTGGGTGATCACGCAATCGTAGCCCTTGCGGCTGATGTGCTCGAAGATGAACTCGGCGCACCGCTTGATCACCCGAGGATCCCGCCATGCCTTGCGAAAGCTCGTGCGCTCCATCTTGGCGAAGTCCTTGAACCAGCGGATCCGGGCCGTGCCGATGGGCTCATCGCCGGCGTAAACGATGATGTGGGTCGCCTGGTAGTCGTTGCCATCGTAGGTCTGACGGGCGGAGACACCATGTTCTTCCATGAAGCAGATGGCCCGAATGGCATGGGCGTGGAGAAGTTGCTCGGCTGTTGTGACGACCTCGACCCGAACAAGATTGTCGTGTTGGTGGATGCGGGACATTTCCTGATCCATGAAGGACGCCTTTGAACTGCTTGGAAAGTGCAGGTAATGAGCCTGAGGGATCAGGAATTCTGAAGATGCTTAGATGTATGACGGTTCTACATCTGTGTTGAACGGGAGGGGGTGATGACCCGACAGGATAGTCCTACGACTGCAACCTTGGCTGAGCTATGCCATGAGGCAGTGCAACGCCATGGCGATGACTGGGGGCAGGTTCAGGCCTATGTGGCCGAACGCATCGCTGCCATGCCGAGAGCGGACCGTGAGAGGCTGATCGACGATGTCGGCCGCCTGCTGGCGTTCCGTGCCCCGTCCCGTCCGGGCGTCCTGCACTGAACATGTGTAGGACTGAGGGGCAAATGCAGAAATCACCGAACGAAACCGACCGGCATATCGGCAAACGAATCCGGCTGAGGCGTATCGCAATAGGAATGAGCCAGGAGAAGCTGGGAGACGCTCTCGGCCTGACATTCCAGCAGATCCAAAAATACGAGAAGGGGGTGAACCGGGTCGGGGCGGGTCGTCTCCTTGACATCGCAAGGATCCTGGGAGTCGATGTGATCTATTTCTTCGATGGCCTGACGGATCAAACGGGCTCGAATCGCGCCACCGAGAGTGCATTCAACTCAATCGCAAGCACCCCGCACGGTGTCAGGCTGATCGAATTGTTTGCCGATGTCGCGGACGTCGCGATCCAACGGAGCATTGTGGATGTCGTCGAGGCTGTTCTGAAGGCTCAGGAGGCGGTCGAGTCGTAGAGCCCGTTCGACCCTGTCAGGGAGGCCTCGCCCAGGAACCGCATCAGGTTTTCAGTCGGCGTTGCTTGGCTTCCCGGCATTCCTGCCAGATCCGTTGTAGTAACTCCGGTTATATAGTGGGGGGCGGTTTGTTGAGGAGCCACTATGTTGTGTCTGTTCAAGCGCCGTCGCTTTCCAGTCGAGATCGTTCTGCTGTGTGTACGCTGGTATTGCAAATACGGGAACGGCGGCCGTGATCGGGCCGAGATGATGGAGGAGCGGTGTCTACGAGATGATGCCTCTGCTCGTCAGCATCTGAACCACGCAGGCGGCGAGTTGCTGGGCCTCTCCTTCTCCCGAGGCGAGAACCAGCTCAGGGCTGTCTGGAGACTCATACGGGCTGCCGATCCCGGTTAGATTCGGGATCAAGCCTGAGCGCGCCTTCTTGTAGAGACCTTTAGGGTCCCTTGCTTCACAGATCTCCAGAGGCGCATCGACAAAGATCTCCAGGAACTCATCCTGTTCCATCAGGCTGCGAGCCATCTGCCGTTCACTGCGGAACGGGGAGATAAGGCTGACCAGTACGATCAGGCCCGCCTCGACCATGAGCCGGGCTACTTCTGCAACCCGCCGGACGTTTTCCACCCGATCGGGATCGGTAAACCCCAGATCCTTATTGAGACCATGACGGACGTTGTCGCCATCGAGGCTCATGGTCCTGTATCCGCGCCGATGCAGGTCCTGCTCGACGAGGTCGGCAATCGTCGACTTGCCTGCGCCCGACAGGCCGGTGAACCAGAGCACACAAGGTTTCTGACCGAGCGCTGCCGCGCGGGCCGCCTTATCGATCGTCATCCTCTGGCGGTGGATGTTCGATGCCCGGCGCAAGGCAAAGTCGATCATGCCGCACCCAACGGTGGCATTGCTCATCCGGTCGATCAGGATGAAGCTGCCCATCGCCCGGTTCTTATCGTACGGCTCGAAAACAAGCGGCTGATCCGTTGCCAGGTTGCTGACACCAACCTCGTTCAGGCTGAGGCTCTTGGCCGCAACAGGCTCCAGCGTGGAGATGTTCACCCTATGCTTCAGCTCAGTCACCTGAGCCCCGACTGTCGCCGTGCCCAGGCGCAGAAGGTATGGCCGGCCAGGCAACAGAGGCTGCTCCCCGAGCCAGACGATGTGGGCGGACAATTGATCCGAGACTTCAGGCAGATCGTCAGGCGGGGCGATCACGTCGCCGCGCGAGACATCGAGGTCGTCGGCGAGAACCACCGTGATCGCATCGCCTGCCGCCGCCTCGTTCAGGTGGCAATCCATGGTGACGATCTTTTCCAGGCGGGTGGTTTGGCCACTTGGCAGCACAACGACACGATCGCCGGTCCGGACCGAACCACTGACAAGGGTGCCGGAGAAGCCGCGGAAGTTCTGGTCAGGCCGGTTCACCCACTGAACGGGCAGGCGGAAGGATCCGAGCCGAGTGTTGGAACTGGCCTTTACCGTCTCGAGATGCTCAAGGAGGGTCGTCCCTTGGTACCACTCCATCCGGTCGGAGACGTTGGTCACGTTGTCACCAAGTAGAGCCGATAAAGGAATGCAGGTGATGGGCTCAAGGCTCAACCGCCGGGCCAGGCCTTGAGCCTCCGAGGCGATGTGCTCGAAGACGTGCCGGTCCCACTCGACAAGGTCCATTTTGTTGACGGCAAGTACGACATGCCGGATTCCCAATAGGGTCGCGATGAAACCGTGACGGCGCGTTTGGGTGAGAAGACCTTTGCGGGCATCGACCAGGAGCACGGCTGCGTCCGCCGTCGAGGCGGCTGTGACCATGTTGCGGGTATATTGCTCGTGACCCGGGGTGTCCGCGACGATGAACCTCCGATGCTTCGTCGCGAAGGAGCGATAGGCCACATCAATGGTGATGCCCTGCTCGCGCTCGGCCGCCAGGCCGTCGACGAGGAGTGCCAAATCGAGCTCGCCGTAGTGGCTCGTGCCAAAGCGCCGGGAATCCGCCTTGAGGCTGGCGAGCTGGTCCTCCAGCAGGAGCCCGCCGTCATACAGAAGCCGGCCGATCAGCGTCGACTTGCCGTCATCGACCGAGCCGCAGGTAATGAACCGCAGCAGATCGTTCTGGGGCAGGCTATGCAGGCCGGCTTCCGTCTCGGAGGCTGGGGGGCTCGTCGTTCCGACCATCAGAAGTAGCCTTCCTGCTTCTTCAACTCCATGGAAGCGGCGGCATCCTGGTCGATGACACGGCCCTGACGCTCGGACGTCTTCGCCTGCTGCATCTCGTCGATCACCTGCGGTAGGGTTTGGGCCCTGCTTTCCACCGCACCCGTCAGCGGATAGCAGCCGAGGGTCCGAAAGCGCACCCAGCGCATCTCAGGTTGCTCACCCGGCTGCAGCGGCATGCGGTCGTCGTCTACCATGATCAACGCGCCGTCCCTTATGACCACGGGTCGTGGTTTGGCGAGGTAGAGGGGAACCACAGGGATGCTCTCCTGGGCGATGTATTGCCAGATGTCGAGTTCCGTCCAATTCGACAGGGGAAACACGCGGACGCTTTCACCCTTGCTGATCCGTCCATTGTAGAGGTTCCACAGCTCCGGGCGCTGGTTCTTGGGATCCCATCGATGGGTTGCTGTTCGAAAGGAGAAGATGCGCTCCTTCGCACGGGACTTCTCCTCGTCGCGGCGGGCGCCGCCGAATGCGGCATCGAAGCCATACCCGTCGAGGGCCTGCTTCAGGCTCTGGGTTTTCATCACATCCGTGTGGACGGCCGATCCATGCGTGAACGGCCCGATCCCTTTCCGCACACCCTCTTCGTTGACATGGATGATCAAATCGAGGCCGATCTCGGCCGCGCGACGGTCTCGGAACGCGATCATCTCCCGGAATTTCCACGTGGTGTCGACGTGCAGGAGAGGGAAGGGCGGCTTGGAGGGGTAGAAGGCTTTGAGGGCCAGGTGCAGCATGACCGAGCTGTCCTTGCCGATGGAATAGAGCATCACTGGCTTGCGGAACTGGGCCACAGCCTCCCGCATAATGTAAATCGACTCGGCCTCAAGTCGCTTGAGGTGAGGAGTGCGAGCGTTCCTGTCCTGTAAGGCCGACATCCTGTTCTCTTCAGCGTTCGCGGCAGAGCACGATCGGGCGGGGCGCTGCCGGGAATTCGCTACGAAACGGGCAGCGGATGTCCCTTAAAGAACAGAGTTGAAGAGGAAAAGCCCTTATCCGGAACTTGGTAAGAAGGAGCGGGCCTCAAAGAGGCAAACATTCAACAAATTGTTATAACAATACATATCTATCTTAGATCATCCGTTGCGATCTTCAAGTACAAAACCCCGGTTGCCGAGCGGCGTGCCAGTTTCACCGCCGAATTAACCTTACTGTGCTTTCCATGCCATATCCGGGATTGTTGCTTCCCTATAGGAATGTCTTCGCTCCTGCCACAGGAGCAAAAAGCCTCCCTCCAAAAGGCCGTAAGCATGATCCCAGGGGCCCATCAACTGCGTTCATCGCGCTACCACTTCATCTCGGGCTTGCCGCGCTCGGGATCGACCCTGTTGTCGGGTATCCTGCTGCAGAACCCGCGGTTCCATGCGGGGATGACGAGCCCTGTCGGGTCGCTCTGCAGCGCCGTGCTCGGCCAGGTCAGTGCCGGCAGCGAATTCGCCCCCGTCGTCGGCACGGTCAAGCGCCGTGAACTCCTGCGGGGCCTGTTCGACTCCTACTATTCGGATGTCGAGAGGGACGTCATCTTCGACACCAACCGCAGCTGGTGCGCCAGGCTGCCGCTGATCCATGACCTGTTTCCGCAAGCGAAAGTGATCGCCTGCGTGCGCAACGTGGCGTGGATCATGGACAGCTTCGAGCGCCTCTACCGCGCCAATCCCTACGAGCACACCCGCCTGTTCGGCGTGGCCGGAGCCCGAGGCACCGTCTACAGCCGCCTGGAGGGGCTCGCCCAGCATGACCAGACGGTCGGCTATGCCTGGTCGGCCCTGCGCGAGGCCTTCTATGGCGAACATGCTTCGTCGCTGCTGGTGGTCGATTACGAGCTGCTGACCCGCGCCCCGGCCAAGGTCATGACCCTGATCTACGACTTTCTCGGCGAGCCGCACTTCGAGCACGATTTCGACAACGTCGAATACGACGCCGAGGAGTTCGACCAGCAACTCGGTGCGCCCAGCCTGCACAAGGTCAAGGCGAAAGTGAAGTTCACGCCCCGCCCGACGATCATCCCGCCCGATCTGTTCGACAAGTTCAACCAGATGTCCTTCTGGAATGACAAGGCCGGCAGCGCCGCCAATGTCATCGCCGCACAGCCATCCCAACAAGGGAATCAATCATGACGTCCGAAGTTATCGATTTCGCTAGTGACAATCTCATCATTGATTCCGGTTCCGTATATGGAATGGACAATGCTGCGATAGGGGGGCAAGCGGCTGACGTGCCGAGCCTGGAGCTGGCGATCGCCGCGCCGCGTAAGGAGATCGTGTTCATTGAGGATGATGTCGCCGACATCGGAACCCTGCTCAGCGGGATCGGTCGCGACAAGGAGGTCATCCTCCTGGATTCCACCCAGGATGGCCTGCACCAGATCGCGCAGGCGCTGGTTGGAAGGAGTGGGATTGACGCTCTGCACATCATTTCACACGGCGAGGCGGGCGCAGCCCATCTCGGCAGCCTGATCCTCGGCAGTGCGAATCTGGACGCGTACCGGGACGACCTGCAGGGGATCCGCCAGGGCATGAGCGCGGACGGTGATATCCTGCTGTACGGCTGCAACATCGGCGCGGACAGCGGCGTCGATTTCGTGCAGCAGCTTGCGATCGCAACCGGGGCGGACGTGGCGGCGTCGAACGACTTGACTGGTTCGGCAGCCTTGGGTGGCGACTGGAACCTGGAGGTGGTTAGCGGGCAGGTCGAGACGGCTGCGGTAGTCCATGCGCAGACGGCAGCATTGTACCAGAATGTGCTCAACTTTGCTCCCGGCACATACAGTTTCGGCAACACCGCAAACTTCATCAGCGGGCTTAACGTTTCTGACCCTCAGAAGGCGGCAGTAAGCACTGACGTGGTCTATCGCCTCAATGGGGATTTCAACTACCAGCTCAAGATCGACGGTGCGAGCAATGGCGTGTTCGCTTATACTGACCAGCCAGCTGGACAGATCTTTGCCGGGTTGCCTACTCCAGAAAGTGCGTTGACGATCTCTTTCGTCGACGGACAACTCTTCACGCCTGGCGCGATCGCAATTGCCAACTACAACAATTATACGTTCGCTCCCGAGAACCTGATCATCAGGGGCTATGACGCCAGCGGCCATCTGGTCGGGTCGTCTGTCAACCAATATTTGATCTACGACTATTTGGCCACCTCGATTAACCTCTCCAATCTAGGCGGCACGCCTATCAAGACGCTGAAGATCACTGCCGCGGATGGTGCACTCGATTACATCATGATCGACAGCATCTCGATCTCCAGCATCGCGCCCCCGCCACCAGTCGTCACCCAAGTTACCTCACCAAACACCAACAAGACCTACAAGATCGGCGACACGATCGACATCCAGCTGAATTTTAACGACGCCGTCGACGTGACCGGCACGCCGCAGGTGACGTTGGAAACCGGCGCGACGGACCGGGTCATCAATTACTTGAGCGGTTCGGGTACGTCGACCTTGACTTTCCGCTACACGGTGCAGGCCGGCGACACCTCGGCGGACCTCGATCTCCAGAGCATCGCCATCGCGCTGAACGGCGGCGCGATCAAGGCGCATGGCAACCCCAGCGTCGACGCATCGCTGACGCTGCCGTCCCCCGGTAGCCTCTCCTCGCTGTTGGTCAACAAAGACATCGCCGTCGACGGCGTCGCGCCGACCCTGACGATCACCAGTAACAAGTCGGTGCTCAAGGTCGGCGATACCGCCACCCTCACCTTCACCTTCAGCGAAGACCCGGGTGCGAGCTTCACCTGGAATGGCAGCAGCGGCGACGTGAGCGTCAGCGGTGGCACGCTATCGGCGATCAGCGGCAGCGGCACGGTCCGTACCGCCACCTTCACGCCGACCGCCAACATCAATAACGGCACGGTCAGCATTAGCGTGAACGCCGGCTCCTTCGCGGATGCAGCCGGCAACATCAACACCGTTGTCAGCAACGGCCCCGCGATCAGCTACGACACCAAGGCGCCGACGGTGTCGGTCAGCAGCAGCCAACCCGTCCTGAAGGTGGGCGAGAGCAGCGTCATCACCTTCACCTTCAGCGAAGACCCGGGCGCGAGCTTCGATGCGTCCGACGTCATCTTCAGCGGCGGCACGCTGGGACCGATCAGCGGCAGCGGCCTGACGCGTACCGCCGTCTTCACGCCGACCGCCAATATCAACAACGGCACGGCCACCATTGGCGTTAGGAGCGACGCCTACCAGGACACGGTGGGGAACGGCAACCCTGCCGCCAGCACCTCACTGACCTACGACACCAAGGCGCCGACGCTGACCATCGCCAGCGACAAGCCGTCCCTCAAGATCGGCGAAACCGCGACCATCACCTTCAGCTTCAGCGAAGATCCGGGTTCGAGTTTCAGCTGGGACGGAAGCAGCGGTGGCATTGCAGTCGTCGGCGGTACCTTGAGTGCGATCAGCGGCACCGGCACGACGCGCACCGCAACCTTCACGCCGACTGCAGATACCGAGGGCGGAATGGCCAGCATCTCGGTCCAGGGCAGTAACTACCAGGACGCGAAGCTCAACACCGGCTCCAACGCCAGCCTGTCATTTGGCTTCGACACGCTCGCGCCAGCTACCCCGGGCACGCCGACCCTCGCCAACGGCAATGATACGGGGACCTCGAACAGTGACGGCCTCACCAACACGAATCCGCTGACCATCGAGGGCACTGCGGAGAATGGCGTCACGGTCAGGCTGTATGATGGCGCCAACGAGATCGCCAGCGTGACGGCGATCGGTGGAAAGTACAGCTTCTCGCTTAACGGTCTCAACGAAGGCCCGCACACCTTCGTCGCCGTCGCCGTCGACGCGACCGGTAACATGAGCGCGGCTTCAGAGGGGCAGTTGGTGATCGTTGATCGCACGCCGCCCACGACCACGATCACCAGCGACAGGTCGTCCCTCAAGGCCGGTGAGACCGCGACGATCACCTTCACGTTCAGCGAAGATCCGGGTAATACCTTCACGTGGGACGGCAGCAGCGGCGACATCGCGGTCAGCGGTGGCACATTGTCCGCCATCTCCGGCTCGGGCACCGTACGAACGGCCACCTTCACGCCGGATGCGAATATCAACAATGGAACCGCCAGCATCACGGTCGCGGCCGGTTCCTACGCGGATGCGGCCGGCAATCTCGGCGGCGCCGGTGTCACGCCGTCGCTCACCTTCGACACTGCTGCGCCGACCGCGACCCCGGTCAGCGTCGTCTTCTCGGCCGATACCGGAGCGTCGGCGACGGACCTGGTCACGAAGACGGCGGCTCAGACCATCAGCGGCACGCTGTCGGCCGATCTCCAGGCCGGCGACACTGTCTTCGTCTCCCTGAACAACGGCGCGACGTGGACAGCCGCTCAGGCGGATGGCGCACGCACGTGGACGCTGGCTGGACAGACGCTCACCGGCAGCGACACGCTGATCGTGAAGGTCACCGATCTGGGCGGCAATGACAGCGTGGTTCTGTCTCGCTCCTACGCGCTCGACAGCGTGCCGCCGACGGTTGCGATCGCGTTGTCCTCGACCCATCTGGCCGCGGGCCAGAGCGCAGTCGTCACCTTCACCTTCTCGGAAGCGCCCGTGGGCTTCTCCGTCGCGGACGTGACGGTGCAGAACGCCACGCTCTCCAACCTTGCGGTGTCGGGCACGGATCCAAGGGTCTACACCGCCACCCTGACTCCGAACGGGAACCAGGCCAGCAGCCACAACCTGATCACGGTCGGCACCGGCTGGAGCGCCGCCGCCGGCAACGTGCCGGTCGCCGGCACCGCTTCGCTGCCATACAGCATCGACCCGCGCCAGACCGACGGCCTGACCGTGGTCGAGACCCCCGTCACCTATCCGGACGGCAGCCCGGGCCGGACCCTCACGATCCCGGTGGTGACGCCCGGGCGCAGCGACACGGACGGGACCCCGGGCCTGGCCGATATTCCGCTGGTGACCTCCGGCGGGCAAACCATCCTGCTGGCGCAGCTGCCGGTGGGCTATGGGTTGCAAGTCTCCGGCCCATCGGCGCCCAAGACCGCCGGCACGTCGCTCGCCGACCTGATCCGCGAGATCCAGGCTCATACGCAAGCCGGTTCGACCGATCAGGGACAGCTCGCGGGGGGCGGTTCAGGCTTCCTTGGTCTCCTGCCGGGCGACACGCCGATGATCGTGCAGACGATCACGCCCACGATGCTGCCCGGCAGCCCCGCGGCCCCGGGCCAGCCGCTGGTGATCTCCGGCATCCCCACCACCCCGGGCATTCCTCAGACCGCCCTGGTGATCGACAGCAGCGGGCTGCCGCCCGGCACCCACCTCCAGCTCGACAACGTCGACTTCGCGGCGGTGATCGGCAGCGTCACCCTCACCGGCGGCGCCGGTTCACAGATGGTCTACGCCGACAGCGCCAGACAGCACATCGTGCTCGGCGCCGATGACGACACCCTGCACGGCGGCGGCGGCGACGACTATGTCGGCTCGCATGGCGGCAACGACTGGCTCTACGGCGATGCCGGCAACGACACCGTCTCGGGCGGGGAGGGCAACGACTGGCTCTTCGGCGGCTCGGGCCATGACCGCCTGGAGGGCGGCGAGGGACGTGACCGGCTCTATGGCGATGACGGCAACGACCGGCTCTACGGCAACACCGGCCACGATACGATGCTGGGGGGCGCCGGCAACGACAGCCTGTGGGGTGGGACGGGCAACGACCAGCTGTCCGGCGATGCCGGCAACGACACCCTCAAGGGTGAGGCCGGCAACGACCGCATCACGGGCGGGCTCGGCCGCGACAAGATGTGGGGCGGCTCCGGCAAAGATGTTTTCGTCTTCACCTCGTTCAAGGACAGCAAGGTCGGCGCGCAGCGCGACGTGATCTACGACTTCCAGTCGGGGCACGACCGGATCGACCTGCGCGGCATCGATGCCAACACCCATCTCAAGGGCAACCAGGCCTTCACCTGGACGAGCCAGGACGCACCGTTCCTGTTCTGGCATGAGAGCGGCGCCTTCCTGCAGGCGGGCTTCACCGGCAAGGCCGGACAGCTGCGCTACGATCACGGCGTGCTGATGGGCGACGTCAACGGCGACGGCCGGGCCGATTTCGAAATCAAGATCGCCGGCAAGTTCGCCTATAGCGACGTGATCCTTTAAGAGCGATGCTCCACTCTTTGAAGAGCGCATCGTGCGGAAAACCGGGTCCATTTTTTCGCACGATGCGCTAAGACTTGGAGCCGGGCGGATCCTCCGTCGGGCCCCCTCCCACCCCACCGACGCCACTCCTTCTCTCGTCCGATGCCTTGTCCGGAGATCCTCATGAAGCGCCTCGTGTTGTCCCTGTCCGCCCTGATCGCCGGCACGGCCGCGGCCCTGGCCGCCGACCTGTCGCGGACAGCGGCACCTGCAATGCCGGTGGCAGCGCCTCTCGCGATCAGCTGGGGCGGCTTCTATGCCGGCGTGCACGGCGCCTGGATCGGCGACAGCGGCGAGGCGGTGCGCCGGGGCGTGATCGGCGTTGCGCCCGAGGCGCTGCCGACCCGCGCGGGCCTGAGCGCGTCCGGCCTCGGGGGCGGAGCACAGATCGGCTATCTGTGGCAGTTCGGGAATGTCGTGGCGGGCCTGGAAGCCGACCTGACCGCGATGGATGTGGGCCGCTCGCGCAGCGGGTTCGGGGCGGACGGGGGATTTGCCGTGCGCACGGACCTGAGTTCGCAGATGAACTGGTTCGGGACGGTCAAGGGTCGGGTCGGTTTCACGATGCCGAGCCTGCTGCCGGTGGTGCAGGAGACGTTGGTCTATGTGACGGGTGGTCTGGCGGTGGCGCAGGTCGAGCGCGAGGCGCGGATCACGGTGCTTCCGGCCGGCGTCGGCCCGCAGGCGACCGGCGACGACTGGACGACCGGGTTCGCGGTCGGCGGCGGCTCGGAGCACCGGCTGACGCAGAACATCTCGATCAAGAGCGAGACGCTGTACTACCGGCTTGCCGACGAAACGCTGACGCTGGCGCGCGCCGGCGACGCGGCGAGCTACCGCTTCAGGAACGACGGCTGGATCAGCCGCATCGGCGTCAACGTCCGGTTCTGACCACGCCTGCTTTGGCGCAGGTCCAGCACGGGAGCTGTGACCGATCACGCTCCCGATCCTGTTTACGCTTCGGCCTCTGGCCTGGCCGCGCAAACTGATTCAGCCCGCCGTTATATACAGCGGCGGGTATTCACCGGACGCAAGAACTTGGTCAACATAGACCTCCTAAGCTGACCCTCACGGAGCTGCGGGAACTTCACAGCTTAGAGCATCGTGCGGACCCAGCGGGCCGCGCTAGCGAAAAGTGGACCCGGTTTTCCGCGAAGAACGATGCTCCAGCCAAGAGAAAAAGCATCGGAATCGATCCCAAAAGTGGATCCACTTTTGGGTCCGATGCTGTAGCATTCGTGAGACGTACGCGTTGGTCCGCTTGGGCACTCAATTGCCGAGGGTCGTTAAGCAGCCAGAACGTGAAATTTTAACCCTGTGCGAACGTACCAATTCGCGAGACGCTTCATTCGGAAGTCCAGCCATGCGTTGAGGCTTCCCCAAGCCAATAGAGCTGGTCCAGAGCGAGCATGGGATTAGATCTGCATATCGGATAGCATGAAGGCTCGTCCCTCTGGCGCGAAGAAGCCGCGAACCATGTGCCCATTGTCGAAAGGGGTTTGCTCCTCAGGCGTCCAAGAGAGACGGTCGGGTGTCAGGTGTACGTCGATCCGCTCCCCGGTGTAGCCCAGAGCAGAAACGATTGCTTCCAGCGCCGGTATCGATGACGCGACGATATCGAGCAGAGTCATGGATGGTCCGTCCCGTCCTTTTACCGCGACGACCGCATCAAGGTCAGGAAGGTGGAGCAATTCGATTTCCGGCGTCTCGACCGCCTTCAACATGAACAAGGCTGGGTGGTCGCAAGCCGAAGCCACCAGCGAAGTCGGACTTCGACGGGTAAACATATCCCGTAGAAATGCAGCATCCCTCTCGACGTCCAAGGATAGCCGACGGCAGCTTGCCCGCGTCTGCCGGAGCGCCAGTCCGGCACTAAAGGTTGCTTCTTCGATCTGACGAAAGCCAAATGGCGTGTAGAGGCCTGGCGTGGCCGTTGCGAGAGTAACGAGGTTTACCCTTGCATCGGCAAAACTGAGGGCTCGCCCCATCAGATCGCGAAACAGACCTTTCCCGCGCCACTCTGGCCGAACCGCGACGGATTGAACGCCGAAGGCTGTTACCTGTTCGCCCATGAGCCACAGCTGCCGCTCAAAGAGGCTGACGTTGGCGACCAACTCATTGCCACGCCACCAACCGAAGGCAACGACGCTCGGGTCATGGCCCAGTCGATCCAGGGGCGAAACATCGACGTCAAAAACGTCGTATATGAGCCGTGTCAGTTCCGACAAACCCTCCTTGGTTCGAGCATAGTCGGAACGGAAGTTGAGCGGGTTCATCCATTGCCTTGCGTGTTGGGACGATAGTGACTGCTGCGCGGCTTCCGGCTGGTCCGACTTGTGACCGTCCGCGACCATAGTGTGCACGTGCCAATGGTCGGCGGGTCGACGAATAAAGGAGAAGTAGTTTCAAGCAAAGCTTCGTAGGAGCGTTCAGGAGCTTGGAAGCCCAAGCTTGCGAAAAAGGACCCCTAGGTGTGAGATCTGAGGAGGTTGTTCATCCCGTCTGAGGGCCTGAAGGTGGTCGTTGCGACACGAACCCCTGACGGACCTGAGAGATGAACAACCCGCACCAGAATGCCCGCACGACCCGGCTGGGTCGAGCGGAAATGATCCGCCGCATCA
>NZ_JBFRGW010000060.1:0-18639 GCF_052115545.1 Microvirga sp. 2MCAF35 | reverse complement strand
CCGCCACCGCCGCAAGAACCCGAACACGAAGATCGACGGACAGAGCTTTCGACATGACTGCCGGCCTCCCACCCGGCAGTCAGTCTGAATCAGTTTCCAGCCGATTTGGGTAGCCCCTTCGATTCAGTCAGATCAAAACCCGCTCTAGACGAAGAAGAAGTCCTTGTAGGTGAGGCTCGTGCCCTCGCCTTTCTGGAGCTTCACGGTGCCGATCTCAAGCATCGCCTTGGCGCCTGAACCGTCCACGTCCCAGTAGAGCTTGTACTCGGCCGGCTTGACCTTCCTGGCGATGATGAAGTCGTCCTTGTCGAGCGCCTTGTCGCCGACGCGGAAGAAGCCGCTCTTCAGCTTGTACGGCGTGTCGAGACCGGCCCCCTTCCCCTTCAGGTACTTGGCGATCGTCTTGTTCGTGAACGCCGCATCGTCGAGGAAGATCGAGTCGTATTTCGGCCCGAAATCGTAGATCACGTCCTTGTTCTTGTTCGCCACGCTCTTGCTGGTGAGCTTGGTGTCGAACACGAAGGCGTCCCTGCTCGCCGCGCCCTTGCCGCCGTAGAGCTTGTCGAGGCCTGCGCCGCCACCGATCGTGTCGTTGCCCGCCTCGCCCCTAAGGGTGTCCTTGCCCGCTCCACCGAACAGACGATCGTGACCGGCATTGCCCGACAGGGCGTCGTTGAAGGCGCCGCCATGGAACACGTCGTTGGCAGCCGAGCCAGCCGTGACCTCGGGATTCACGTCCAGGACGCCGAAGGTGAGCTCCTCCACATAGGTGGCGCCGCCGGCATCCTTCACCTGCACCCTGAACCTGTGCGAGAGGGATTGTTCGGCATCGAGCAGGAAGCCGTTGTCGACCACGATCTGATTGCCGTTGACGAGCTTGATCCGGCCACCGGCATTGTCGAGCAGGGTGTATTCCAGCCCGCCTCCGCCGACGCCGTCGTCCACGGCGCTCAGCGTGCCGACCAGCGTCCCCGACGCCGCATATTCCGCCGCAGAGCCCGTGAAGACGATGTCGCTCGGAGCGTGGTTGGGGCCGCCGACCGGCCCATCCGTCACGATGACCGTGACGTCTCGCGTCGCCACATCGTCGCTGCTGCCGTCCGAGACCCGAACAGTCAGCTGATACGGCGTGTTCGCTTCGACCGGCAGCCGGCTCGCATCCGCGATCCTGATATGGCCCGCGGCATCGATGCCGAACAGGCCATCGTACGTGTCGGCGAGCGAATAGGACAAGGGACGCCCATCGGACGCAGCATCGGGATCGGAAGCCTGCACGATTCCGATTTCGACGGCCCCTGCGGTGTCGCTGACGAGGATCGTTCCGTTCTCGCCGGAGTGACCGCCGCCAGTGACTGCGATCGAAGTGATCGTCGGACGGACATTGTTCTTCACCGTGATGCTGACGTTGCCGGTGACCGTGTTGGGGCCGTCCGACGCGACGATCCGGTAGGTTTGCGTGTCGTCGCTGGTGATCGAAACCCAGTCTTCGTCGCGGACCCTCACCTCGTTGCCGACGATGACATAGCGACCATCGGCGCTGATCTTGTCGCTGCTCGCGTGGTGGTTCTCGAACTTGTAGTCGATTGTGGCGGTCCCATCCATCAGCGGAAGGGTCGCCACCACGAAGGGGTTGGCCTTGCTCTCATGCACCGTGAAGGTGCCGGACGGCATCGGCGGTGGAGGATCGGACTCATCATAGCCGACGACGGAGATCACGTTGGTGAAAGCTCTCTGGTTCGTTCCGTCGGTGACGGTGAACGAGAACTCGGTCTGCCCGACGCCGTTCACTTCAAAGCTGATCGTATCGATGAAGGCATTGAGGTTCGCAGCAGATCCCCGCAGCGTGTAGACGCGGGGACTTCCGATATTCTGCGAAACGGTTACCCCACTGCCGGTTGCGTCATATTGGAGATCGCCGTAGCTATCATCAAACGAGATCCTCACCGTGAGCGGATCGTCGTCGAGATCGCCGACCTGAACCGCCTTCAGTGCCTCGGCAATGGTGCTTCCAACCACCCCGGTCTTCGTTTCCTCCTCGGTCGTGACCGTCAGCGTCGGCGCATGGTCGTCGTTCTCGATCACCCCGGTGGCGCTGCCGTTCGTGGTGCTGATCGTGCCGTAGGTTGCATTGTCCAGCGTGACCGTGAAGGTCTCGTTGCCCTCGACGAGCTTGTCGCTCTTCACCTGGATCGTGAAGCTCGTGCTCGTCTCATCGGCCGCGAAGTCGAAGGTGCCGCTGAGGGATGCGAAGTCGTTCGCATCGATGTCGGTCCCGGCGATCGACCAGGACACGGTCGCCGGCCCGCCTGTTCCAGTTCGGGTCGCCGTGAAGGTGTATTCCACGAAGCCATCCGCATTGCCCTCGGACACGGAGGCCGTCGCGGTTGCAATCGAGATGACCGGGCCCTCGATGTCGACCGTGTATTCCTCGACGTAGCGGATCTCCTTGTGCGCGGTCCCGTTCGTCACCGCGTAGGCGACGACCTGGAGCGGGCGCGCGCCGGGCCCTTCGCTGCCGAACTCGCCATTGGTGCTGATCTGCCCGGTGTCTTCATCGATGGTGAACCCTCCATCCACCGTCACCACCGATCCGTTAACCAGGAACCCATACTTGTTCACCTGGAATTCGGCCTTGGTGTCGAGATCGTTGAGCCATTGAGCCTTTGCGACATTCACACCCGTCTGGCCCACCCTGACCGTCTGAAGGTCCTGGAAATCCAAATCCTGCGGGGCTTCGTTGACGTCGAGGATCTTCACCGTCAAGGCTCGCATGTCTCCTGCAAGCGATCCGTCGCTGACCTGGACGTAGACCGTGTAGTACGCCTCTCCCTGGTCGTTCTTCGGTGCGGTCTCGTAATCGAGCGGGTTCTTGAGCTTGAGATAACTTTGAGTACCGATCTTGATGATCTCGAATCGTCCGCCGGCATCGCCCCCACCGTTTGCCGTCGTGTCGAACTGGAACGTCAGGCCGTCCAGAGGCGGTGCATCGTCGGTGGCGAGAAGCTTGAAGGAGCCGTTGAGATTCTCGTAGATCGTCGTTGTAGACGAATCGACCTCGTCGAATCCGGGAACGGAGGGACGCTGGTTCAGCATGTCTTGGATGGTTTCGATGTTCTGGAGCCTTGAGAGGTCGTAGCCGCGCACCCGGATGATGACGGTGTCGTTGCCTTCGCCTGCGGCCTCCACCACCACGTCGTCGAGGTCGTCGATGTAGTAGACGTCGTCGCCGGTACCTCCTTCCATCCGGTCAATGCCCGCGCCGCCGTCGAGGGTGTCGTTGTCGGCGCCCCCATAGAGCTTGTCGCTGTTGTCCCCGCCCAGGAGCTTGTCTGCGCCGTCAAAGCCGTAGATCGTGTCGTCGCCCGCCCGCCCATCGAAGACGTTGCCGCCCGCGAGATTGTCCCCGTAGAACTCGTCGCCGAAGCCGGTCCCGTAGGCGTCGGCAATGCGGGAGACCAGATCTTTCTGGTTCTGCGATTTGAACACTTGGCCCAGCGGCAGATTGAAGATGATCCCGGCGCCGAGTCCTCCATAATCGGCCGCGGCGTAGCCAGCGCCACCGTCGAGGGTATCGTTGCCGGTCGAGCCGACGAACGAGTCGAAGCCGCCGCCGGCCTCGACCGAATCGTTGCCGTCGCTCCCGACGATGGTGTCCCTCTCGTCGCCGCCCGTGATCCACCGGACATTCCGGAGAACATCCGTTTCAATCACCGTACCCTGACCATTGGTGACGGTCGCGATGTTGGTCTTGAGATTGATCGACCGGCCTGGCCCTTCGAACACCACATGCCCACCGTCGAGGGTGTCGTTTCCTTCGCCGCCGTAGAGCACGTCCTCGGCGCCGCCCACGAGGGAGTCGTCGCCCTGCTCGCCGTGCAGTTCGTCGACGCCCGCGCCGCCGATGGTCGAGGTTCCGATCAGCGTGTCGCCGCCCTCCCCGCCCCAGAGGGTGTCGTTGCCGCCGCCGCCGTCGATCGTGTCGTCACCGTCGATCCCGTACAGGATGTTGCCGTGTCCATCATCCCCGGTGATGCTGTCGTCGCCTCGCGATCCCCAGGCGTGCCAGATGTTGGCGAGCGTGTCCTGCTGGCCATTGAACTTGGTCGCCCGACCATGTTGCAGGTCGATGTTGACCGCGGAGCCGGAGACGAAGAAGTACGTGATCTCGCCGCCATCCGCTCCGCCGTCGATACTGTCGTTGCCGTAGCTGGCAACGAAGTGATCGAAGCCCGCGCCGCCCTGGAGCGTATCGTTCACACCGATGAGGTTGTTGGTGCCGCTCACGCCCGTGATGGTGTCATTGCCGTCGCCGCCCGTGACGTAGAGCACATTTACCAGGGTATCGGTTTCCTCGGCATTCGTGGCCTTGCCGGCAGCCAGGTCGATGTTGCGGCCGAGGGGCCCTTCGAAGATCACATGGCCGCCGACGAGCCTGTCGTTGCCCGCTCCTCCCCACAGAGAATCTTCCGCGCCGCCCACCAGCGTGTCGTTGCCGACACCGCCATAGAGATCGTTGCGGCCGGCGCCGCCGGTCAGGCTGTCATCGAACCTGGATCCAACGAGATTTTCGATTGATATCAGCCGGTCGCCCTGGGCGTCGCCTCCCGTGGCCACCGTCGTCGCTTGCGACAGGTCGACCGTGACCGGGCCTGACGACGACGTGTAATCCGCCGTGTCCCGGCCCGCTCCGCCGTCGAGCACGTCGGCGCCCTCCCCGCCGTCGAGAATGTCGTTGCCGTCGTAGCCGAAGAGGCCGTCCGCGCCGCCGCGGCCATACAGATGGTCGTGGTCGTTCGGCCCGCTGGCGTCGATGTCGGCTCCGTAGAGGATATTGCTGTTGCCGTCGCCGGCCAGGGTGTCGCCGTTTCGCGTCCCGATGACCCCCTCGATGCCGATGAGCCTGTCGCCCTGCGCCATGCCGCCGATCCCGGCCGTGGTGCGGGCGAGATCGACATCTACGGCATCACCGAAATAGACAGCGACGTCCCCAGTGCCCGCTCCGCCATCGAGTTCGTCGGCACCGTCGCCCCCTTCGAGACGGTCGTCGCCTTCGCCCCCTCTGAGCAGATCGGCCCCGTTTCCGCCTTTCAGGTAGTCATGTCCAGCTCCCCCGAAAAGGCTGTCATTGTCGACGCCGCCGGTCAGATCGTCGCTGTAATTGGTTCCGCCATATTGCTTGGCGCCGCCCGTGTTCACCCAAGTAACAGCAGAGTGGCGCGGATCGAAGATTTGGAATTTCAACGTATAGGGATTGGATGGTTGGGCGTAGCTAAACTCGGTCCAGTGCACCATGTAGCGGCCGTCCTCCATGAGGATCGGAGTGACCGGCCCGGAAACTGAAGTGGGCCCGCTTGTCAGCGCGAACACTTCGCTTGTTTTTGACGCGACATCGAATGACCCCATATACTTGACGTGACCACCTGACTCGGCGGCATCGTATGTGAAGAAGAACCCGCCCGGCTTCTTCGTGAGCCCTGGAACATCGTCGATATTTCCTGAGGCAAGGATATATTCACCGTTGACGACAGGCGCGCCTGTTTCGGTAAAAAGCCGCACCCTCAGATTGTCTGCTCCGCTCAGCTCTTCGATCCAAACGACCGCAAATCCTCCATTGTCGAGTGCGATGATCGTTGGACGAGGCTCACTTTCAGCTTGAGTCGTTGGAACACCGTTAAGATTCGTTCGTGGAACAACGCCTTGGCCGGGTGGGCTGCTGTTGGGGTTGCGAATCTCGAATTGCACCTTGCCAGTGGCTGAGTCTTCAAAGAGAGAAACTACATTGCCGTTGTTGAGGACAGCCATCTCGTGAGGATACAGGCTCTGTCCATTATAGGCGGTCACCTTCGATACCTGACCATTGCGGACAAACAGATACGTGAGGCCCTGAGGCGGGTGCTCGTCGCTACCGATGAACCCATCCTGCGTGACGCTCACCATTGCATAACCTCCGCCTGGAAGAGCTGTCAGGGAAGGTAAATACCAGGGTTCGTACGGCCTCGTGAAAATGGGATCGTTCGATAAAGGCGCGCCTGACGGGCTGTAGACCGCTACATTGATCGTATCGACGTTACTTGCCGAATTAATGGTCCGGTACGAGATTGCGAAGTTTCCATCCGCAAGCGTTGCAATTCCTGGTTGGGCGGATGAGGCATCTGCCCCTGTATAGACCGTCAAACCTGTTCCCGAAGGTGTCCCGTCAACATTGAAGATCTGAGCCCTAACGATGTGGTTCGCACCATCCACCCAGGTTAAAACCGTGCGTCCATCCCGGAGGACTGCGCTCGCGGCTTGCCCTCCACGGCTGAAAGGGCCGATAGAAAACTGCTCGCTCCAAACCTCAGGTGCCGTCACGCTCAATCTCCGTTTTTAATGCTGCTTGCACGGTCAGACATAGCTCAGCCGTCCGATTCATAATGTGCGAAATATTACAATGTATCTTTTGCTAATCAAAGAGTTCTTCTGCTTCGTGCCGAAATGTCTCAGCGTTCTCGACTTAGGATTGTAGCTTTGAGAACTCTATGAGCGGGAGCACACCCATGCGGCGTCTCGCCCCGTCCTCCGGCGCCCTGAATTAGCTTAAAAAGCCACGCTTTCACCTTCGGTCTTCGCATTTCGTTAAGGTGCCGTTAACCCTTTGACGCGGAGACTGACGTCGTTGCTTCCCTCGACCGTTTTGCCAAAGCCATGAGCGACCTTCTCGTCTCTATCCGCCACGCTAGACCTGAAGACGCCCAGGCGCTGTCGCGGGTCTTCGATGCCGCCTGGCGGGAGGCTTATCTCGGGATCATTCCCGGGGTGACCCTGGACAAGATGTTGGCCCGACGCAGCGCGCGTTGGTGGCGCTCCACCGTGTCGCGCGGGCGGCCGCTCGTGGTGCTCGACATGGGTGAGGGCGCGGTCGGCTATGCCTCTTACGGCCGCTGCCGCGATCGGTCCCTGCCGGCGAACGGGGAGATCGACGAACTCTATCTGCTGCCGGAATACCAGGGCATCGGTTTCGGGCGGCGCCTGTTCAATGCCGTGCGCAACGACCTGAAAGCCCGAGAGATGGACAGGATCGTCGTCTGGGCCCTTGAAGACAACGAGCGCGCCTGCGCCTTCTACGCGGGCATGGGCGGGCGGACGATCGCGCGGGTCGAGGAGCGGATCGGCGGAACGCCGCTCGCCAAGGTCGCCTATCTCTTCCGCTGAAAGCGTCACGGCGGCCCACCTGAAACCTTGTTGTCGGTTTCCTCTGCCGCCCTTGACTGCTGTCGAGAGGGATGCCCGATGGCGCCGAAGAGTGGGTTCCCCTTTTGACCTCAATGGGCTGGCTCGGGTCGTGAGCATCGGGTCGGTCCCAAAAGTGCCTTCCACTTTTGGGCCCGATGCTCTAGTGAGGCGTCCAAGCTTCAGAAAGCGGCCTTTCGGCCTCATGGGTTCAAGCCGCTCTCAAGACGAACTTTTGCCGCATCGCCCGGCGTGACGGCCCATCTCCTTGTCGGGAGGAGGCCCGACCCGGGACGGTGCTTCAAGCCTTGTTCCGGAGAACAGCTCAATGCGCCTTGACGCGATCAAGATTGGAAAGAACCCGCCGGACGACGTGAACGTCGTGATCGAAGTGCCCCTCGGCGGCGAGCCCATCAAGTACGAGATGGACAAGGAATCCGGCGCGCTCTTCGTCGACCGTTTCCTCTATACCTCCATGCGGTATCCGGGCAATTACGGCTTCATCCCCCACACCCTCTCGGGCGACGGCGACCCCTGCGACGTGCTCGTCGCCAACACCCGCGCCATCGCGCCGGGCGCCGTCATGAACGTGCGCCCCGTGGGCGTCCTCGTGATGGAGGACGACGGGGGCCAGGACGAGAAGATCATCGCGGTGCCGTCGAGCAAGCTGACCCAGCGCTACGACCGGGTCGCGACCTATACGGACCTGCCCGAGATCACCATCAAGCAGATCGAGCATTTCTTCGAGCATTACAAGGATCTGGAACCCGGCAAATGGGCCAAGATCATCCGCTGGGGCGACGCCGAAGAGGCTCGCCGCCTGATCGTCGAGGCGATCGAGCGGGCGAAGAAGCAGGGATAAGGATCCAGCGATCCTCGATGAAAAGGCCGGGCAATGAGCCCGGCCTTTGTCGTTTGAGGTCCGGACGCCCGTCAGATGATGAGGAAGTCCTTGTGCGTTAGCTTGAGGTTCTTGAGCATGACTGCGATCTGCAGCGCCGGTTTGGAGCCAGTGCCGTCGGGATCGAAGAAGAGGGCGCCGGTCTTCTTGTTGTAGAGGATGTGGTCGTTCGAATCGTGCACCTTGGTGCCGGTCCAGAACGCGACCTTCGACAGCGTGCCCTTATGGCCGATTCCCTTGAAGGCGGACAGCTTCAGGTGGATCGTGTCGTCCGCAACGTTGAAGTCGTAGAGATATTCGACATTCGTCTTCACGTTGGGCTTGGTGTCGAAGACGAACACGTCCTTGCCTGCGCCGCCGAACATGACGTCGATGCCGGCGCCGCCCACGAGCGTGTCGGCACCGTCGTTCCCATAGAGAGAATCGCCGCCGGCAAGGCCTGAGAGACGGTCGTTACCGGATTCACCTGACAATGTGTCGGTGCCCGCGGTTCCGCTGAGGACAAGCGGAGTCGTCTCGATCACATTCCGGACGCTGAGGGTGATGGCCTTGGTGAATTCACCGCCATAGGAGTCTGTGGCCTTGATGGAGATGACGTGCTGCTTCGCCACCTCGTAGTCGAGCGGACGGTTGAGGATGAGTTCATCGCCATTGATCGAGAACAGGCCGCCGAAGCTGTCCACAAGGGTATAGTTCAGCGTGTCGCCATCGGAATCGGAGCCGTAGATATCCGCGATCTTGCCGGGCGCGATCGATTCCGAGACGTTGGAGATCGAAAAGAAGATGGCAGACGGCGTAGCGTTGGACAGCGCAACCTTGCCGTCCGCGAATTTCAGAATGCGGATGTCCTTGAGGGTATCCTCACCGTCCGCACCAGTGGTGTCAGTGATCTTGTAGCTCCCGTCCGCATTGACGCTCCAGGTGTAGTTGGCGCGATTGCCGGAGAACTCCGCCGTGTCCTCACCGGAACCTCCATCGAGCGTGTCGTTGCCCACACCACCGACGAGGATGTCCGCCCCAGCCCCGCCCTCGAGGGTGTCGTTGCCCTTGCCACCCTTCAGGGTGTCGTTGCTGCCATTGCCAGTGAGCTTGTTGGCAGCATCGTTACCCATCAGCGTATCGGCACCGCTGCCGCCTTCGACATTCTCGATGCTGATCAGGACATCCTTGCCATAGTTGAAATTGGTTTGTGGCGTACTGAGGGAGAGATCGATCTGAACCGCGGTAGGCCCGGTATAAAGAACGGTATCGAACCCGTCTCCACCGTTGAGGGTGTTGTCGCCGCTGCTGCCTGTGAGGGTGTCGTTACGCGTGCCGCCGATGACGCCTTCGATATCCAAGAGCGTATCAAAGCCCTGATCGCTGCTGATGAATTGACTGTTCGACAGGCCGAGATTGACCGTGATTCCATTGTTGGTGACGCCGGAATAATCGATGACGTCGATGCCTGTCCCACCGCCTCCGTCAATGTAATCCGTTCCGGCGCCGCCGATGAAAGTTTCCGACCCATTGCTCCCATAGGCAGTGTCATTGCCGGCGCCGAGATCGATGATCCCGCTCGTGGTGCCGAGCTGACTGTCGAAAAAGTCGTTTCCGTCTGCAAGGTTGATTAGTTTCGTGCCGATCGTGGTTGTGGTGATGGTGCCGAGATTGGCAATCCGGTCATCACCCTTGCCTCCTTCGATGGCTATGCCCGAGGCGGTGATCGTGCCGGAGTTGAACAGGCTCAACTTGGCGGTGGTTGATGTGGAATCGATCTGAATGCCTTCGGCACCGGTAATTGTGCCTGAATTCGTAACGGTGCTTGTCCCACCGCCGCTGAACAGGATGGCGGAGGTCGTATCGGACCCTACCGTGCCGTAGTTTGTGACGCTGCTCCCGTTTCCCCGCAGCTCCAGTCCGAAGGAATGGCCTTGCACATTTCTGGTCGCACTGATCAGGATCTGCTGCATGGCAGTCGCCTGGATGGCAACCTTATCGGTGCTGGTCACGGCGAGGTCGATGATGGTACTGCCGGCATCGGAGAGTACCAGCAGTGCGTCCACTCCTGTCGTGGGAAGAGGATTGGAGCCGTCGTAAATCCTGTTGGTCATGGAACATCCGCATCGCGATTGATGGATATGTTTCGTTATTACATATTCATTGTCGCTAGGGAAGTGCTCAAGCGCTCAGGCCTTGTCCAGCTCGACTCCGACCCGGTTCTCGGATTTCAGAGAGCCTGACCTCTTAAAAGCCGCGGCGCTTCGCCGCTCCGGAGGCCCGCCGCCTCGCGGATGAAGAACCGTTTCAGGCCTGGCATCCGGTCGACGAGGCCTAATCCTAAGTCGCGGATCAGGCGGACGGGCAGGGCGTCGTTCGAGAACAGGCGGTTGAGGCCGTCCGTCATCAGGCCCATCGCGGTGATGTCGGCGCGCCGCGCCCGTTCGTACTGGTCGAGCACGTCGGCCGCGCCGGGATCCATGCCGAGGCGCAGGGCGTCGGTGATGATCTCGGCCAGGGCCGCCGCATCGTGCAGGCCGAGATTGAGCCCCTGGCCGGCGATCGGGTGGATCACGTGGGCCGCATCGCCCAGGAGCGCCAGCCGCTCGCCCACGAAGGAGCGGGCGACGCCGAAGGATAGCGGGAAGGCCTGCGGCCTGGTCTCGAAACTGAGCTTGCCGAGTTGCAGCCCGAAGCGGCGCTCGAGTTCGGCAAGCAGATCGTCCGGAGACGCGTCCAGCAGGGCCGGCACGTTCTCGGTGCGCTCGGTCCAGACGATGGAGGAGCGATGCCTGGAAGATCCGTCGGCTTGGCGTTCGGCCTTGAGCGGCAGGATCGCGAAGGGGCCGGAAGGCAGGAAATGCTCCACCGCCCTGCCCTCGTGATCGCGCTCATGGGCGATGGTCGCCACGATGCCGGACTGCTTGTAAGGCCATGAGATCCAGCCGATGCCCGCCTGCTCCCGCAGGCGAGAGCGTGCCCCGTCGGCGGCGACAAGCAGCGAAGCCTGCAGGCTCTCGCCGTTCGCCAGGGAAATTTCCGTATGGGCGCCATGGACGGCAAAGCCCTTCACGCCCTCGGCCCTGAGATCGACCCCAGCTTCCCGGCAGGCCTCCAGCAGGGAGGCGGTCAGGTCGCCCGCCGTGATCATGTGCGCGAAAGGCTCGTTGCCATCCACATCCCCTGCAAAAGTCAGGAAGGTCGGCCGCACCGGGTCCTGCAGGCGGCTGTCGGTGATCACCATGTCGAGGATCGGCTGAGCCTTGTCGGCAACCTGATCCCAGGTCCCGAGCGCCGCCAGCATCCGCCGCGCCGCGGCCGCGATGGCATAGGAGCGCTTGTCTCCGTGCGGATCGCGCTTGAGGGCCGGATCGCACATGACCACGCCGACCCCGTTGCCGAGCGCCTGCTTCAGCGCCAGCGCCAAGGACAGACCGGCGAGGCCCCCGCCTGCAATGACGATGCGCGGTCGCTCCATTCCGGTTGCTGCGCTCATGAAACCTGCTCCTCAAGGCGTGGTCCGGTGAGGGAAACACTCTCATGGTCAGAAAGTGCATCCACCCGGGAAACTCTCCGGCTCCGAACGTTATAGGTGGGTGTCCGCCAATCATTGACCAGCGTCAAGCTTGACCTTCTCGAAGCGCTCATCGATGGATGGCTGTCGTCGATCGAAGGACCTTGAAGCCATGTCTCGTGCCGTCACCGATCTCCTCTCCATTCTCGATCTCGAACAGCTCGAGGTGAACCTGTTTCGCGGCCAGAGCCCGAAGAGCGGATGGCAGCGGGTGTTCGGCGGGCAGGTGATCGGGCAGTCGCTGGTCGCCGCGACCCGTACGGTCGAGGGGCGCCACCCCCATTCGCTCCATTGCTATTTCATGCTGCCGGGTGACCCCAAGGTTCCGATCATCTACGAGGTGGACCGCATCCGCGACGGCAAGAGCTTCACCACGCGCCGCGTCCTGGCGATCCAGCACGGACAGGCGATCTTCTCTATGTCGGCCTCGTTCCAGCGCGACGAGGAGGGATTCGAACATCAGGCGGAGATGCCGAAAGTGCCGGGCCCCGACGAACTCCCGAGCGAGGAGGACGTGAAGGGCCGGCTTCTCCTGCAGATGCCCGAGCCCATGCGCACCTATTACGAACGCGAGCGCCCGCTGGAGATCCGTCCCGTCGAGATCAACCGCTACACCTCCCGCGATCCGGGCGAGCCGCGCTTCCATGTCTGGATCAAGACCCTCGGTCGACTGCCCGACGATCCGGCGATCCATCAAAGTGTCCTGGCCTATGCTTCCGACATGACACTCCTCGACACGTCGCTCTTCCCCCACGGCCGGACGGTGTTCGACCCCAACATCCAGCCCGCAAGCCTGGATCACGCCATGTGGTTCCACCGGCCGTTCCGGGCCGACGAGTGGCTGCTCTATGCCCAGGACACGCCGAGTGCTGGAGGCGCCCGCGGCTTCTCGCGCGGACTCATTTTTAAGCAGGATGGGACCCTGGTGGCGTCCGTTGCCCAGGAAGGGCTCATCCGCGAGCGCCGGGCCTGACGTTTTCTGCCTATTAATTCATCAACAAGGCTGTTTTATAGCCGAGCTTCAGCTGCCTAGGAAAGAGGCAGCTCTCAGTCGCCCATGGCTGACAAAGCTTGGCATGATTCTTGCATAAATACCCCCGACACCCGTCCAAGAGGTCGGGTCGACGTTGGAAACCGCTGCCCGGGTTGCCGGGTGGACGTCTCAAAAGGGGGCCTAACCCATGAAAATCGTGATGGCGGTCATCAAGCCGTTCAAGCTGGAAGAGGTGCGCGATGCGCTCACCGCTCTCGGCGTGCACGGCCTCACCGTGACTGAGGTGAAGGGCTACGGACGGCAGAAGGGTCATACGGAGATCTATCGCGGCGCCGAATATGCCGTGAGCTTCCTGCCGAAGCTGAAGATCGAAGTGGCCGTGGCGAGCGAGCTGGTGAACCAGGTGATCGATGCGATCACGGCGGCCGCACGCACGGGCCAGATCGGTGACGGCAAGATCTTCGTCACCTCGCTCGAGAAGGCGGTCCGCATCCGCACGGGCGAGACCGACATCGACGCCCTTTGATTCCATTCATTCGATCATTCCGGAGTTTGAATCCGATGAAGTTCCGTCCTCTCCTCCTGCCGGCGCTCGGTGCGCTGGCTCTGGGCCTCGCGGCTCTCGACCCTGCCCTGGCGCAGGACGCCGCCACTGCCGCTCCCACGGTCAACAAGGGTGACACCACCTGGATGCTCGTCTCGACGATCCTCGTGATCCTCATGACGATCCCGGGTCTCGCCCTGTTCTACGGCGGCCTCGTTCGCACGAAGAACATGCTGTCCGTGCTGATGCAGGTCTTTTCCGTGTTCAGCCTCGTGGCCATCCTGTGGGTGTTCTACGGCTACTCGCTCGCCTTCACGTCCGGCGGCGAGGGCATCGGCGCCTTCATCGGCGGCTTCTCCAAGGCATTTCTCGCCGGCGTGAACACGGATTCCACCGCCGACACCTTCACCAAGGGCGTAGCAATTCCGGAATTCACCTTCATCGCGTTCCAGCTGACGTTTGCTGCCATCACCCCGGCCCTGATCGTCGGCGCCTTCGCCGAGCGCATCAAGTTCTCGGCCGTGATGCTCTTCACGGGCCTGTGGCTCACCTTCGTCTACCTGCCGATCGCCCACATGGTGTGGTTCTCGGAAGGCTATCTCTTCGGCCTCGGAGCGCTGGACTTCGCGGGCGGCACGGTCGTTCACATCAATTCCGGCGTGGCCGGCCTCGTCGGCGCCCTCATAATCGGCAAGCGCATCGGCTATGGCCGCGACCTGCTCGCCCCGCACTCGCTGACGCTCACCTTCGTCGGCGCCTGCCTTCTGTGGGTCGGCTGGTTCGGCTTCAACGCCGGCTCGAACCTGGAGGCCACGGGCGGCGCGGCCCTCGCGCTCATCAACACCATCCTGGCTCCCGCCGCGGCCGGCCTCGCCTGGATGACCGTGGAAGCCCTCGGCAAGGGCAAGGCCTCGCTGCTGGGCATCGCCTCGGGCGCGGTCGCCGGCCTCGTGGCCATCACACCGGCCGCCGGTCTGTCCGGTCCGATGGGCTCCATCGTGCTCGGCCTCGTGGCCGGCGCGGTCTGCTACTTCGCCGTCACCGGCGTGAAGAACGCCCTGGGCTATGATGACGCCCTCGACGTCTTCGGCATCCATGGCGTCGGCGGCATCATCGGCGCCATCGGCACCGGCATCGTGGCGGCGCCCTCGCTCGGCGGCTACGGCGTCGGCGAGTACTCCATCGGCGGCCAGGTCTGGACCCAGGTTATCGCCGTGGTCGTCACCCTGGTCTGGACCGGTATCGGCTCCGTGGTGCTCTACAAGGTCACCGACCTGATCGTCGGTCTGCGCGTCACGCAGGATCAGGAGCGCGAAGGCCTCGACCTCGCGGATCACGGCGAGCGCGCCTACAACTACTGACAACATCCGTATCGCCCGGCCGCGTGACGAGACCCTCACGGCGGGCGATACGGCAAGAAGCCTTCCAGAGGCTCGAATGGAAAAGCCCCGGTCTGAGCGGCCGGGGCTTTTCTTATTGATCAGCGTCGTTCCCGGCCTACGGGTTCATATCGGGCACTCGCCGCGTCATGGCCGGCCTTGTGCCGGCCATCCCGATTGGAAAGGACGCTGCGCTCTCCAGAAGCGAGATCACCGGCACAAGGCCGGTGATGACGTAAGGGGACGGTGCGAAAGGCTTACCCGTTCCTGATCAACTGCCGCAGCTTGGAGCGCCGGGTCTCCTCCGGCTCCTGGAAGTTGGACGTGCCGTAGAACTCGCCCTTGCTGTCCATCAGGAACAGGGTCGCCGAGTGGTCCATGGTGTAGTCCTGCCCTTCCGTCGGCACCTTGCGGTAATAGACCTTGTAGGCGCGCGCCGCCGCGGCGATCTCCTCCTCGGTTCCCGACAGGCCGACGATGCGCGGATCGAAGGATGAGAGATAGGTCTTCATCAGCTCCGGCGTGTCACGCGCAGGATCCACCGTGATGAAGACCGCCTGCAGCCTGTCGGCGTCCTTGCCGAGGGCCGCCATGTCCTGGGTTAGGTCGTAGAGGGTGGTCGGACAGACTTCCGGGCAATGGGTGAAGCCGAAGAAGACCACGAAGGGCTTGCCCGTCAGGTTGTTCTCCGTGAACGGCTTGCCCTCATGGCTGGTGAGCCGGAACGGACCGCCGATGGGCACTTTGCCGGCGCTCTGTTGTTGCGACGGGAACAGGAGCAGGCCTGCCGTCACCACCAGCACCAGGAGGCCCGCGGTGAAGACGACGAGCGGCACGAGGAGGCGCTTGATGTTCATGGCCGTTCTCCCGGGCTAATGCTTGTGCTCGGCGGAAGACTCTCCGCTCATGCCGCGCACCGTGTATTCCACCTCGACGGAGCCCGCCTTCTCGAAGACGAGCGTGCCCTTGAGCGTCTGCCCCTCTTTCAGCGGTTCCTTCAGGTCCATGAACATGAGGTGGAGCCCGCCCGGCTTCAATTCCACCGTGGCGCCGGGCTTGATCTCGAGCCCGCCCTCGACCGGCTTCATGCGCATGACGTCGCCGTCGAGACGCATCTCATGCACCTCGACCTTGGAGGCCAGCGGGAACGAACCGCCGATCAGCCGGTCGGGCGTCGCGCCCGTGTTGGTGATGCGCACATAGCCGCCGCCGACCTTGGCGCCGCCCGGGGTCGCGCGCGACCAGGGCTGTTCGACACTGAGCGCGCCGACCTTCACGGCCTGCGGAGCGGTGGCAGTGCCCACGATCCGCACGCCGGGCGCCGGCGATTGCAGGCTGTGCGGATCCTCGCCCGCAGCCGGCACCTGGGTCCATTCCGCGGTCGCGCCGTCGCATTCCTGCACCACGGGGAAATAGACCGTCGCGCCGGGCTGGAAGGCATCGGTGAAGCGGGCCTGGAACACGAACTCGTCGTAGAACGCATCGTCGAGGGAGCCCGTCCAGACGATATCCGTGACGCCCTCCGACACCGCCTCGCCATAGAGCTGGTAGGCTTTCACGTAGGAGCCCTTGGCGGTCTCCAGCTTCCAGCCGGCCTTCGGCATGGGCTTGACGGCGATGATGCCCTCCGGGATGCGGACGCGGACCTTCAGGGTCGCCTTGCCGTCGCAACCATGCGGGATGCGCAGGACGGCCTTGTAGGTGGAGTTCGGCGCCGTCTGGCCGTTCTCGAAGGTGACATGGGCCAAGGCGGGCGAGGAAAGCATGAGGGCGGCAGCGAGCGCGCCAAAGCGTGACGTAGTCATGGGAAAGAGTCCTTGCGGAAATGGGAATTCGGCGAGTTCGGATCAGCCGAAGCGCGGCGGCGCGCGCGATCCCAGAGGCAGGACGTTGGAGGTGAGCCGCAGATGCGGCGGTTCGGCAGGCCCCTCGTTTGCAGCAGTCACGGGCGCGACCCGCCCGGGCACGGCCGTGGCTGGCACCGGCCCGGCCATGGCGGCGCCATGACAGCTCAGGGTGCAGCAGAGATTCTGGTGGGCCTTCTTCGGCCCGTGGTCCGGCGCGGTGGGCACGTCCTGAAGGCAGAGGATGCCCTGCGCGTCGGCCGCGACGGCCGTGTCGAACGTGCCGCCGACCGAAAGAAGCAGGGCCTGCAGGACGAACGCATAGGCTATCACCGCCACGATGGTGGCGCGTGTCCAATGGGTTCGGGGAGCCCTGCGCGTCATGGCCGGGACACTCGTCTCTTCCAAGGAAAACGTCAACTGCGGAACGCCTGGGCCACTTTCTCCGCCCGGTGCACTTACGGTTAAAGGACCCTTAACCCGGCTTCTCTAGCATCCTGGCGAGATTGTCCCGTCCTATGGATATTTAGAGTGGTTTGATGCGTACGGCCCGCCGTTCTTCTTCCGCCTATGATGGCCTCTTCAGCGCCTTCCGGGCCTTCCTCGCCCGCCGGGCGCAGGAGCTGACGGGCCTTTGCCTGATCGCCGTCGCCGGTGCGGTGGCGGTGGCGCTCGCCACCTGGTCGGTGGACGATCCGAGCCTCAACAACGCCACCGATCTGCCCGTCCGCAATCTTCTCGGCTGGCCCGGCGCCATCGTGGCCGACCTGCTGATGCAGCTCTTGGGCCTCGGAGCCATCGCGGCCGTGCTGCCCCTGGCGCTCTGGGGCTGGCGCCTCATGAAATCGGGCGATCTCGGCCGCCTGCAATTGCGCCTGGCCCTATGGGTCATCGGCGCGGGCGCTGCGACCGCCCTGGCCAGCGCCATGCCCCCGACCCAGAGCTGGCCCCTGCCGACGGGCCTCGGCGGCGTGGTCGGCGATGCGATCCTCGCCGGAGCGAAGGCCATCACGGGTCTCTCCAGCGGCTCGGCCAGCGCGGTCCTGGGCTTCCTGTTCGCAGGCGTGGCGATCTTCAGCCTCACGGCCGCCTGCGGCCTCGGGCCGGACGAGGAGCGGCATCACGAGGAGCCGGAAGACATCGAGGAGCCGCAGCCGCTCAGGCGGCGCAAGATCCAGGATTGGGACGAGGCGGAGGAAATCGGCCACGACGAGCCGGGCTGGGGCATCGTGTCCCTGGGAGCCCTGGCCCATGGCGTCATGAGCCTGCGCGCGACGGCACGGCGCTGGAAGGAAGGCCGCCGCTCCGCCCCCCAAGATGAGTATTACGAGGAGTTGCCCGCACAGCCGAAGCGCTCCTCCCGCCAGCCAGCCCTGCGGCGCGAGCCGGTTCTCGATGGCACTCCCCCGCGCCCGAGACCCGCGCCCGCTTCCGTGCCGATGCATGACGAGGACGAGGCCGGCTGGGACGACGACGGCCTCGCCCCACCCTCCCCGCGTCCCGCGCCCCGGTCCGAGCCGGCGCCTGCGCGCGTCGGACCGGCCCATGCCGCGCCCAAGCCCGGCAAGCGCATGGCCCGCGAGGCGCAGCCCTCCCTGCTGGACGAAGAACATTACCAGCTGCCGCAGCTCAACCTGCTGGCCGAGCCGAAGCGGCCCGCCGCTCCCACGATCTCGGCCGAGGCCCTGGAGCAGAACGCCGCCCTTCTGGAAGGCACCCTGGAAGATTTCGGCGTCCGTGGCGCCATCACGAAGGTCAATCCCGGCCCTGTGGTGACGTTGTACGAGCTGGAGCCTGCGCCTGGGACGAAGTCGTCGCGGGTGATCTCGCTCGCCGACGACATCGCGCGCTCGATGAGCGCGGTCTCGGCCCGTGTGGCCGTGGTCCAGGGCCGCAACGCCATCGGCATCGAGCTGCCCAACCACAAGCGCGAGACCGTGTACCTGCGCGAGCTGCTCGCCTCGCAGGACTTCGAGACCTCGAAGCAGAAGCTGGCGCTGTGCCTGGGCAAGACCATCGGCGGCGAGCCGGTGATCGCCGATCTCGCCCGCATGCCGCACCTGCTCGTCGCCGGCACCACCGGCTCGGGCAAGTCGGTGGCGATCAACACCATGATCCTCTCCCTCGTCTACCGGCTCTCGCCGGCCGAGTGCCGCCTGATCATGGTCGACCCGAAGATGCTCGAGCTCTCGGTCTATGACGGCATCCCGCACCT
>NZ_JBFRGW010000059.1:0-21519 GCF_052115545.1 Microvirga sp. 2MCAF35 | reverse complement strand
TTGTTCTTGACAGATGCTGCAACCTTGGCTATATCGTTGCACAGCCTGATCCGACGAGGGGCGCGCTTCGCGAGGCGTCGCAAGTTGTGGGAGCAGGCACGGTCCTGTCCGCCGGTCACGCAGCCGGCGCCAGGAGGCCCTTGGCAGCCKTGTGCTGGTCCAAGTCTAAACGCCTAAAAGAACCGTGCGTGATGAGCAGTTCGGCTCTTCCATTTACCATTCACAGCGAGCCGGGCTGCCATCGCGCCACCCTCGATCAACCCTGAAGGCTCGCAGCACCCGCTGCGGGCCCGAAGGGGCTGGCTCTTTGACACGAATGGATCACCCCCACACCCCTGTCATGGCCGGGCCTGTCCCGGCCATCCCGATCAGTGAGGCTCGGCGTTTCAAGCAATCGGGATCACCGGCACGAGGCCGGTGATGACGTCAAGGGCGTCATCCCGGGGCCGCGTCAGCGGAGCCTGGGATCCAGAACCGCCGACGCGACAGAATGACGTGAGACACCGCGCGCCTCGTCCTCAACCATCGGCGGCTCTGGATCCCCGCCTGCGCGGGAATGACGGCGTTGCGGTGCCGGGCCCAATCCCGGGCCAACACCCGCCGCGTCATGGCCGGGCATGTCCCGACCACCGACGTCTTCGGAACCCAGCTGAATTCTCGGCCCCGGCCTCAATCCATCACGGCGGCTTTAAGGATGCACACCATGGTGGCGCGTCCGGCCGCATCGCCGATGCAGCGTACCGAATGGGGGCGGTCGCAGCGGTAACGCAGGCTTTCGCCGGCCTTCGCCTGCTGGGTCACGCCGCCGACTTCGACCTCGAACTCTCCTTCAAGGACGGACAGGCATTCCACCGAGCCGCGCTGATGGCTGTCGGAATCGAGCACGCCGCCGGGCTCGGACTGCACGTCGTACCATTGCAGCCACTCGATGGTCTTGAGCCAGCCGATGATGGCGAGACGCATTTTGCCGTCTTCCGAGACGAGGATCGGGGTGTCGGCCTTGGAGGATTTCTCGATGAAGGGCTCCTCGTCGCCCGAGGCCAGAACCCGCTCGATCGACACGTCCAGGGCCTGGCTCAGCCGCCAGATGGTGGCGAGCGTGGGGTTGGTTTCGTTCCGCTCGATCTGGCTGATGATCGACTTCGCGACGCCGGACTGCTCGGCGAGTTCCGAGAGGGACAGGTTGTAGGCCTTGCGCAAGCGCTGGATGGTCTTGCCCATGTTGCCGGACAGAACCTGTGCGCCTGTTTCCAGCTCCCGGCTCCGTTCTTTGCCCTCGACGCCCATGACTGCCTCTGTTCCGTAAAAGAGAACGTTCGTTCCTCAAAACGGTTGTGGGGTAATCGCCTGGATGGGTCAAGCGCCCGAGCGGGTGAGGCGCTTCTTTTAGGCTCAGACGCCAGGCCTTTGGGGGGTCGCCTGCAGCTCTTTCGTCCGAAAGAGCCCGAGCCGATGCTCGCGCCAGACGATGAAGAGGCCCGTCGCGGCCACGATGGTGGCACCGGTCAGCACCGTGAACGTCGGCAGGTCGTCGAACAGGAACCAGCCGAACAGGAGCGCCCAGATCATGGTGGTGTATTCGAACGGGGCGATCACGGACGTGTCCGCGTAGCGGTAGGATTGCGTGACCAGGATCTGCCCGACCCCGCCCAGGATGCCGATGAGAATGAACAGGGCAAGGTCTGGGCCATTAGGCATGCGCCAGCCCAGGACCAGGGTGCAGAGCGAGAGGCCCGATGCCATGATGAAGAAATAGAACACGATGGCACCCGTCTTCTCCGTCTCGGTCAGGCGCCGGACCTGGATCATGGCGCCGGCCGAACAGAAGGCCCCGGCGAAGGCGAGCATCGCCCCGAGCGTCGGACCCGCGTTCAGGCCCCCGCCGAAAGTGCCGACATTCAGATAGGGCGACAGCATGATCAGCACGCCGACGAAGCCGATGCCGACAGCGGACCATCGATAGGCGCGCACCGTTTCCTTGAGGAGAAGCGCCGCCAGGATCACGGCGATCAGGGGCGAGGCATAGCCGATCGCGATGGCGTCGTGGAGGGGAAGATAGGAGAGGGCGGCAAAGCCGAAATACATCGAGCTCGTGCCCATCACCCCACGCTTGAAATGGCCGAGGACGTTCTTCGTCCGCACGGCGTTGATGAGGTCCCCTTGCCATTTCAGCCAGATGAGAAGCGGCAGCAGCGCAAAGGCCGATCGGAAGAAGACAATCTCCCCCACGGGATAGCGGGCGGCGACAGTCTTGAGGGTCGCCGACATCATCGTGAAGACGACGGCGGAGATGACTTTGAGGGAGATCCCCAGGAGAGGTTTCACGGGAGGCGGATTTTCACGGCTGGCGTCGCTTGAGGGCTGCAACCAACCACGGATGGGCCGTCTCGTGAACCCCCAATCGGTGCGAAAACCCCTGCGCCGGACGCATGGGTTTAGGATCGAGCTGCCCGCGAGCGCTTGAGGTGAAAGCGAATATAGCCGATCGCCGTCAGGATCAGCCAGGCGGATTGGGTCACGAAGGATGCCAGGTTGAAGTCAAACAGGAGTGAGTAAAGGATAAGGAGCGCGCCCAGTGCGTTGAGGAGCGCATAGCGGCTGTCCTCTACTTTCAAGGTGCCCAGCTGCAGCAGCCCATAGGCCGACAGGTAGGCGACAACGCCGATCAGCCCGACGAAGTCAGGTCCGCTCATCGATGATCTCCGTTCGATCCGAAGCAGAGCCTCTATGGCAAATTGGTCGGCCGTGAAAGCGGGCTTTTGACAGCCCCGCCGTAATTGAGCTGCAGCCCACCGTCACAAAACTGCAGAAAAAGCGTCATGGGGGCGAGATACGAATCCGGTTGGCTGTCGATCAGCAAGTCCGCCGGAGGAGCCCATGGCTCAGGAAGTGAATGCTCTGCGCGTACGGACTCTGTTCCTGTCCGATCTCCATCTGGGCACGAAGGGGTGCCAGGCCGGAGCCCTGCTCGAATTCCTCAAGGCCTATGATGCCGACACGATCTATCTCGTCGGCGACATCGTCGACGGCTGGCGCCTGAAATCCGGCTGGTACTGGCCCCAGGCCCATAACGACGTCGTGCAGAAGCTCATGCGCAAGGTCCGCAAGGGCGCTCGCCTCGTCTACCTGCCCGGCAATCACGACGAGTTCCTGCGCGATTACATCGGAGTGAACCTGGGGGGCGTCGAGCTGGCGGATTACGCCTTGCACGAGACCGCCGACGGCAAGCGCTACCTCGTGATCCATGGCGATCAGTTCGACCTGGTGGTCCGCTACGCCCGCTGGCTGGCCCTCCTCGGGGACGGGGCCTACGCAGCGGCCCTGTTCGTCAACACCCATCTCAACATCGTGCGGCGGCGGCTCGGCCTGACCTATTGGTCGCTGTCGTCCTGGGCCAAGCTGAAGGTGAAGAACGCGGTGAACTACATCAGCCGCTTCGAGGAGCTTCTCGCAGCAGAAGCCCAGCGGCAGGAGGCCGACGGCGTGATCTGCGGCCATATCCACCACGCGATCATGCACGACCAGTTCGGCGTGGCCTACGTGAATACCGGCGACTGGGTCGAGTCCTGCACGGCGGTGGTCGAGCATTACGACGGATCCTTCGAGCTGATCCGGTGGACGGATGTCCAGCGCGAGGCCGCCCGCGATCAAAGCCTCGCCGAGGTGAAATTCAGCGAGAAGGCCGCCTGATGCGCCTGCTGATCGCGACCGATGCATGGCACCCACAGATCAACGGCGTGGTGCGTTCGCTGGAATACATGGCGGCCGAGGCGCCGCGCTTCGGCGCGGAGGTCGCGTTCCTCACGCCCGAGCGCTTCCGGTCACTCCCGATGCCGACCTATCCGGAAATCCGCCTGTCCCTGGTCGGGCCCGGGGCCCTCGCGAATCTTCTCGACGAGATCCGGCCGACCCATGTCCACATTGCCACGGAAGGCCCCATCGGACTGGCGACGCGGCTCGCCTGCACGCGTCAGGGACGCGCCTTCACCACGAGCTATCACACGCGCTTCCCGGAATACGTGGCGGCGCGGACCGGGATACCCGACAGGTGGTCCTATGCGGCGCTCAGGCGGTTCCATCGGGCGGCCCGCGCCATGATGGTGAGCACGCCCTCCCTGGAGCGCGAGCTGACGGGGCGCGGCTTCCGCAACATCATGCGCTGGACCCGGGGCGTCGACACGGTTCTGTTCCGGCCGAGAGGCGAGCGGATCCTGGACGCCGTCGCTCCCATCTTCCTCTATGTCGGACGGGTCGCCGTCGAGAAGAACCTGAATGCCTTCCTAAGTCTCGATCTGCCCGGCACGAAGGTGGTGGCCGGCGACGGGCCGTCCCGCGCGGAGCTCGAACGGCGCTATCCGGAGGCTCGTTTCCTCGGATCTCTCACGGGCGAGGATCTGGCACGGGTCTATGCGTCCTCGGACGTTTTCGTCTTTCCGAGCCTTACCGACACCTTCGGGATCGTGCTGATCGAGGCGCTCGCCTCTGGCCTGCCGATCGCAGCCTTTCCGGTCACGGGTCCGCTCGACGTGATCGGCTCCTCAGGCTGCGGCGCACTCAGGAGCGACCTGCGGGAGGCCGCCCTTTCCGCCCTCGACATCCCGAAGGATCGCTGCCAGGCCTATGGCGAGACCTTCACCTGGCACGAAAGCGCCCGGCAGTTCTTCTCCAATATCGAGAAAGCCCATTCCGGAAGATAACCCGCCTACATCAGGAAGGCGGGACGCGGGTGGAGATTCTGAGCCCTCTCACCCTCGAAAGGGCCAGAATCCACCGAGACTTCCGTCCGGTCGACCTCGACTCGGGTGTGATCGATCATGCCCTGGATCTCGCCTTCCAGAGCATGGAGCGTCGACACCATGAGCCGGATGCGCTGCTCGGCCGCTTCTTGGAACTCGGCCTCCGAGAGGGAATTCAGGGGATCGCCGGCTTCCAGAGCCGGGAAGGAGCGGACCTCTTCCTTGGTCTCACGGATCGAGGTGGCCATTTTCTCCAGGATGGCTCTAAAAGGCTCGAGCGCTTGAGCGTCCGGCGGCAGGACCTTTAGTTGCTCAAGGGCCTCGAGCACGGCCTGAGTATCCGCGTTGCGGTTGCGTCGGGCATATTCCTTCAGGAACCAGCGGCCTCGCGCCGTCTCCATGACGGCCGCTTCGATGGCGTTGAAATCCAGATCGCCGAACGTGACGTGGGTGTCTTCATCGGGCATGGTGTCGCAATCCATCTTTGCGGGGTTTGATTCCTGTCTCCAACAGATGTGTGCAAAGTGCCTGCAAGCTCAACCCCTGTAAGGCTTTCAGGATGAGTCTTGCACCGCGTTCTTGCTCGTGCGGTTCCGATTTTCGAGTCCAGAAGACCATAGTCCTGATGCATCCGCTCAAAGCTATCGAATTCCGCCTGGGTGCGTTGCAGGCCGCGAGCTTCACCAGCCATGGGATGTATCTGCCGTATTTCCCGCTCTGGCTGCAGAGCAAGGCCCTGTCGCCGACGGTCATTGGGTTCGTCGTCGCCATTCCCATCATCGTGCGGATCCTGGCGACCGCGCCGCTCCTGAGCCTCGCGGACCGGTCGTTGGGCGCAAGACGGCTGCTGCTGGCGAGCCATTTCGGCCAGCTGATCGGCTTTCCTCTCTTTCTGCTGGTCGATGCCACCTGGGCCATCATGGCTCTCGTGGCTATCGTCGCCGTCGCCCAGTCCTGCATCATCCCGGGCAACGACCTCGTCTCCACCAATGCGGTCCAGAAGCATCCCGGGTTGAACTACGGTCGGATCAGGGGCGCCGGCTCCGTAGCGTTCTTCATCACCAACATCGTGGGCGGATATCTGGTCGGCGCTTTCGGGCCGAACGCCGTCATCATCGCCCTGACGCTGATTCCGCTTCTCGGGCTCACGGCGACCCTGGTGGCGGTTCCGCACGAGGATCCCGAGCCCTCAAGCCAGGAAGAGGTCAGGAGAGAGGATGCGTCTCCCAAGCTGTCCAGAATCCTGTGGCTCGTGCTGATCGCGGGAGCGGTGACACAGGGAAGCCACGGGGCGCTGAACGCCTTCGCCAGCATCTACTGGCGTTCCATCGGGTTTTCCGACGCGGTCATAGGCTATTTCTGGGCAGCCGGCGTCATCGCCGAGATCCTGGTCTTCATCTATCTCGGCCGCCATGTGGGCCGGAGTTCGGGCGTCGGCCTGATCCTGATCGGCGCGGCCGCGGCGGCCATCCGTTTCACCATCATGTCCCTGCAGCCGGGAGTGGAGGTCATGTTCGTGCTGCAGACCATGCACAGCCTGTCCTTCGCAGCCACCCATATCGGCACCATGGCGGCCCTTGCGGCACTCGCTCCCATGAGCGCGAGGGGACGGGCGCAGGGGATCTACGGCTCGCTGGCCGCCCTGACGACCGCGGCGTCGACGGTCGTCAGCGGCATGATCTACGCCGAAGCGGGCGCCGGCGTCTTTGCCGCGATGGCTCCCCTGGGAGCAATCGGGTTCACGCTGATGCTAGTTGTCCTCCGCATGCAGAAGACTCAGCCCCAGAGCGCGGGCTCCGGTGGGTAGACGATGCTGCCCTCGTAGCGAAGGCCGGGCTCCCGGTCCCGGGCGAGGAGAAGCGGGCCGTCCAGGTCCACGAACCGGGCGCGGGGCGCGAGCACCAGGGCCGGCGCCATGGCGAGCGAGGTGCCGACCATGCAGCCGATCATGAGCGAGAAGCCCTTGGCCTCCGCTGCATCGGCCAAGGCGAGCGCTTCCGTCAGGCCGCCGGTCTTGTCGAGCTTGATGTTGATGACCTCGTAGAGGCCGACCAGCCGGTCGAGGCTTGCCCGGTCGTGCACGCTCTCGTCGGCCAGGATAGGAACAGGACGGGAGATCCGGCTCAGGTATCCGTCGGCCTTGGCGGGCAGGGGCTGTTCCACGAGGGCATAGCCTTCATCTGCGCAGGCCGCGAGATGCCGCTCCAGGTTGTCTTCGGTCCAACCCTCGTTGGCGTCGGCGATCAAGGTCGCCTGGGGCGCTGCCCGGCGGACCGCCCTGATCCGCTCGATATCGCCGTCGGAGGCGCCGAATTTCACCTTGAGGATCGGCCGCTCCGCCGCCTTGGTAGTGGCCTCTGCCATCCCTTCGGGCGTATCGAGGCTGATCGTGTAGGCGGTGGTGACGGGCGGCCAGCGGTTCAGCCCGGCGGTCAGGTGGGCACAGATGCCGGAGCGCTTGGCGTCCAGGTCCCAGAGGGCGCAATCGACCGCATTCCGGGCCGCGCCTGCCGGCAGGAGGTTTTGAAGCGCCTCACGGGTCAGTCCCGCCTCGATCTGAGGTCGGATGGCCCCGATGGCCGCCGCTACCCCCTCGACCGTCTCGCCGTAGCGAGGGTAGGGCACGCATTCTCCATGCCCGACGGCGCCATCTTCGGAAATCGTCGCCGTCACGACCACCGCCTCGGTCCGGGAGCCGCGGGCGATCGTGAACTTTCCGGCGATGGGGAAACGGTCGATGGAAACGGTGAGCTTACGCATTCTCTTGGCTTCTCTTCTTAACTTCGTCTCGACTTGTGGCGCAATGACACGCTATCACCAAGCGGAATCAATGCCGAAGGGATGATCGTGGCGCAGAGCACCTTGGCTCGAGAGCCGGAAGTCACAATCGACCGCGCCGATGGGCGGATGACGGCCCGGCTGGCCGGTCCCTGGACGGCTCCGCATGCCCAGAAGGTCGAGGCCCTTGTCGGTGAAATCGAGGCCGAGGCCGAGAGCTTTCCGCTCATCTTTGATCTGAGCGGCGTCGAGCGTCTCGACACCCTGGGTGCCTGGACGCTCAACCGGACCCGGCACGAGCTCTCAGCCAAAGGGCAGGTGGATTTCGCCAATGCCTCGCCCGAGCAGAAGATTCTCCTGGAAGAGGCCGCCTATCGGGATTTTCAGGGCGAGCCGAAGCCGCGTCACTCGCGGTTTGTGGATTTCCTCGTCGATGTGGGCCAGAGCGTCGCCGGCGCCGGCAAGGACATGGTCGGAGGCGTGGGCTTCCTGGGCGAACTCGTCTCGGCGATGATCCGCGTGATCCTTCATCCCCGTCGCTTCCGGGGCACGGCCGTGATCAACCAGCTGGAGCAGATCGCGTATCGGGGCGTGCCGATCATAGTCCTGATCTCGTTCCTCGTCGGCTGCATCGTGTCGCAGCAGGGTATCTTCCAGCTCGTGAAGTTCGGCGCGACGCCCTTCGTCATCGACCTGATCGGCATCCTGGTCCTGCGCGAACTCGGCGTTCTGCTGACCTCCATCATGGTGGCGGGCCGTTCGGGTTCGGCCTTCACGGCCGAGATCGGCTCCATGAAGATGCGGGAGGAAATCGATGCCCTGCGGGTCATGGGCCTCGATCCCATCGAGGTTCTCATCGTGCCGCGCATCATGGCGCTGGTGATCGGCCTGCCGCTCCTGACCTTCATCGCGTCCATCGCGGCGCTCGTCGGAGGAGGCCTCACGACCTGGGTCTATGGCGACATCAGCCCGGACATCTTCCTGAACCGCCTCCGGGCCGCCGTGGGAATGAACACATTCCTGGTCGGCATGTTCAAGGCCCCGTTCATGGCTCTGGTCATCGGCATCATCGCCACCCTGGAAGGCTTGGCCGTTGAAGGCTCCGCCGAATCCCTGGGCCGCCACGTCACATCCTCGGTGGTAAAGGCAATCTTCATGGTCATCGTGTTCGATGGTCTCTTTGCCATGTTCTTTGCAGCGATAAATTACTGAGATGATGCTCGAACGGCGCCACCCCAAATCCCTGGAGAACCGCGACGTGATCATCCGCGTCCGCGGCGTCGAGGTCGGCTTCGGAGAGAGGACGATCCTGAAGGGGCTCGATCTCGACGTCTACCGCGGAGAAATCCTGGGCTTCGTCGGCGGTTCGGGCCAGGGCAAGTCGGTCCTGACCCGGGCCATCCTGGGGCTCGTGCCCAAGCGGGCCGGCACCATCGAGGTGCTGGACCAGAATCTCGACGATCTGTCCGCCGAGGGGCGCCGGCAGCTCGAGCGGCACTGGGGCGTGCTGTTCCAGCAGGGCGCCTTGTTCTCAGCCTTGACCGTGAAGCAGAACATTCAGGTTCCGATGCGTGAATATCTGCGCCTCTCGGACCGGCTGCTCGACGAACTGGCCATGCTCAAGATCGAGATGGTGGGCCTCAATCCCGATGCGGCCGACAAGCTGCCCTCGGAGCTGTCCGGCGGCATGATCAAGCGTGCGGCCCTGGCGCGGGCTCTGGCCCTCGACCCTGAGATCGTTTTCCTCGACGAGCCCACTTCGGGTCTCGATCCCATCGGCGCTGGCGAGTTCGACGACCTTATTGCGACGTTACAGCGGACTTTAGGCCTGACAGTATTCATGGTAACCCATGACCTGGACAGCCTCTATTCGGTGTGCGACCGCATAGCGGCTCTAGGCGAGGGAAAAATTCTCGCGGAGGGTCCAATCGAGGTGATGCTGGAATCGAATCACCCGTGGCTCCGCTCTTATTTTCATGGAAAACGGGCACGCGCGGTCATGGCCGGCGGCGCGTAAGGGTAACGATGGAAACGCGCGCAAACTATGCCTTGATCGGCCTCTTCACCCTGGCGGTGATCGCAGCCGCCTTCGGCTTCGTGTACTGGTTCTCCGGCGGAGAGCGGGGACAGGCGCGCCAGAACATCCGCATCGTGTTCTCCGGCTCGGTCTCGGGCCTGTCCCAAGGATCGAGCGTGTCCTTCAACGGCCTGCGGGTCGGCGAGGTGACGAGCCTCGACCTTCTGCCGGAAGACCCGCGACGGGTGGTCGCCATCGCCACCGTCAACAGCAATACGCCGATCCGTTCCGACACCCGCGCCCGCCTGGAGTATCAGGGCCTGACCGGCGTGGCCAATGTCGGCCTGTCGGGCGGCGAGGCGGGCGCTCCGCCGCTCGTGGCCGGTCCGGGCCAGCCCATGCCGACGATCTTCGCCGACCGTTCCGACTTCCAGGACCTCATCGAGACCGCGCGCAACATCGCCCGTCGGGCCGACGACGTGCTCGAGCGGGTCGGCCGGGTCATTGCCGACAACGAGGGATCCATCAACCGCACGGTCCAGAACGTGGAGCGCTTCTCGCAGGCCCTAGGCGAGAACGCCGAGGGTATCGACCGCTTCCTGGCCCAGATCGGCCAAGCGGCCGAGAAGGTCGGACCGCTGGCGGAGAAGCTCGAGACATTGGCGACGAATGTCGATGAAGTGGTGCGCGCCGTCGACCGCCAGCGGGTCGCCCGCATCGTCGAGAATGTCGACAACTTCACCGCCGCATTGGGCGAAAACCGTCAGGTGGTGAGCGAAGCCCTCAAGGATGCGGCGAGCCTGGTCGACCGCCTGAACGAAACGGCCCCGAAACTCGATTCGGCCGTGGCCGAGATTGCGGAGATTACAAAGGCTGTCGATCCGGCGAAGATCAGCCGTACGGTCGACAATGTGGACACCTTCACCCAGACCCTAAGCCGTCGCAGCCCGGACATCGACAAGGCCATTCAGGAAGCGCGCTCCATCACCGAGAAGCTCAATAAATCGGCCGACAAGATCGACAGCGTTCTGGCCGGTGCCGAGAAGTTCCTCGGCTCGGCTTCCGGCGAAGCCGGCAAGGGGGCTTTCGATGAAATCCGCTCCGCGGCCGTGGCCGTGCGCGAGCTCGCCAACGACCTCAATACCCGGACCGAGGGCATTCAGGGCATCCTCGGTGGCGTCAACCGGTTCACGGAATCGGGATTGCGGGAGTATGAGGCTCTGGCCGTCGAAGGCCGCAAGACCCTGGGCGATATCAGCCGGGCGGTCCGCAGCATCGAGCGTAATCCACAGCAGTTTATTTTCGGTGGCAGCTCCAATCTCCCCCAATACAATGGACGCCGTTAAGTAACCTTTATGCGTGGATCCTCAGTGTCTCTCCCCCAGACTGAACGAGCCGGCCTGCTGCGGGGCCTTGCCCCGGTGCTGGTTCTGGCTGCCCTGACCGGCGCCTGCTCGTCAGGTCCCGCACCGGCGACTTTCGACCTGTCGGCGCCGACCTCCCGAATCCGGGGAGCGGCCGGCGTTCAGCTTCTGGTCAATGAACCGGCGGCCCTTCAGGCGCTCTCGACCCAGCAGATCCTGGTGAAGGATGCGAGCGGTTCCGTGTCGTTCATCGGGGGAGGGCAATGGGCCGACAACCTGCCGCGCCTCATTCAGACGCGCCTGATCAACACGTTCGAGAACGCCTCTCAGCTCCGGGGCGTGTCCCGCCCGAGCAGCGGCGCCGTGGCTGACGCCCAGCTCATCTCCGAACTGCGCCGGTTCGAGATCGCGACCCCCGGGAATGAGGCCGTGGCCGAGATCTCCGTGAAGATCGTCGCCGACCAGAACGGCCGTATCGTCAACGGTCGCATCTTCCGCGCCAGTGTACCGGCCAGCGCCGTGGACGCCCCGAATGCCGCCCGCGCCCTCGACGAGGCGCTGTCGGTCGTTATGCTCGACATCGTGCGCTGGGTGAGCGGAAGCCATCTGCCCCGGCGGGAGGATCCCAGCGACGTCAGCAGCCAGTCGCAGGCGCCTGGCAAGGAACAGGCGCCGACCTGACGGGGCTTTCGCCACCAACTTAGTGATCGATCCTGCAAACCCTAAACAAGCCGGCCCGCTCGCCTCAACAACCGCCCGGCACGCAGGAGGTGCGGTCGGTCGAGCATCTCGCCGTTGACGCCGACGACGCCTGCCCCCGGATGGGCCTTGAAGGCATCGATCACGGCCTCGGCCCGCGCAACGGCTTCGGGCGAGGGCGTGAAGGCCTCGTTGATCACAGGCACCTGGGCGGGATGGATCGCCATCTTGGCGACAAACCCGTCCCGGCGGGCGGTTCGGCACTCGGCTTCAAGGCCGGCCGTGTCGCGGAAATTGGTGAACACTGAATCGATCGCGTCAACACCCGCCGCTGCAGCGCCGAGAAGTGTGAGGGAGCGGGCGAGCCGGTACGGGTCCGTATAGGCTCCGTCCTCTCCGCGATTGGCCTCGGCACCAAGATCGGCTGATAGATCCTCGCCGCCCCAGGTCAGGCCCATGAGGCGATGGCTCGCGCCGGCGAATGTGCCGAGCGCGAAGACGCCGGCGGCATTCTCCGTGGCAATAGCGAGAATGCGTGTCTCCCCATCCTCCAGGCCGAATTCCGCTTCCCTGACCGCCAGCTTGGCGCCGAGATGCGCCACGTCAGGGCCGCCGACCGTCTTGGGCAGTACGATCCCGTCGGGCGCAGAGCGCATGACGCCGTCGAGATCCGCATCGATGAGGCCCGTCGTCAGTCCGTTGACGCGCACGAAGAGGCGGGGACGTTGGGCCTCCTTGCCCTTCTCGGCAAGAAAGGCGGCGGTGATGCGTCGCGCTTCCTCCTTGGCGTCGAGGGCGACCGAATCCTCGAGATCGATCAGAAGCACATCGGCTCCCGAACTCATGCCTTTCTCGAGCTTCTTCTGGCTGTCGCCCGGTACGAAAAGCAGTGACCGCATCATGCGCTCCTCTTGCGCATGAAGGCCTGCCGGCGGCATTCGGCCACGAGGGTTCCGTCCTGCTTGTAGGCGCGGTGGATGAAGTCGACGATGCCCGCATCGGGGCGCGATTTCGACTCGCGCTTGGCGATGATCTCGGTCGTCGCGTTGATCGTGTCGCCTTCGAACAGCGGCGCGGGAAACTTCACGTCCGTCATGCCGAGATTGGCAATGGTCGTGCCAACCGTGGTGTCGTTGACCGAGATGCCAATGAGGAGGCCGAGGGTGAAGAGTGAGTTCATGAGCGGCTTGCCCCATTCCGTCTCGGTGGCGCAGAAATGCGCGTCGATGTGGAGCGGCTGCGGGTTCAGGGTCATGTTGGAGAACAGCATGTTGTCCATCTGCGTCACCGTCCTGGTCAGGCGGTGCTTGATGGTCTTGCCGACGACGAAATCCTCGAAGTAAAGGCCGCCCCTGGGGTGCCTGCTCTCATCGCTCATGACGTGACCTCATCGTTTTGACCGGCATGCTGGCGGCCATGCCTTCGCTGCATCAATAGCCGAATTGTTCCCGCAGGATGCGCTCGTCCAGGCTGTGGCCGGGATCGTGCAGCATCACCAGATCGACGCTTCGATCCATGGAGACATGCACGTGAGAGACGTTGCGAAATTCCGTGTGGTCGGCCACCGCGCTGACAGGACGGTTTCCGGAGTCCAAAACCTCGATCTGAATCTTGGCGTAGTCCGGCAGGAGCGCTCCGCGCCAGCGCCGGGGGCGGAAGGCGGAAATCGGCGTCAGGGCGAGCAGCGGCGCATTGAGCGGCAGGATCGTCCCGCCGACTGAGAGATTGTAGGCGGTCGATCCGGCCGGTGTCGCAACCAGGATTCCGTCGGCGATGAGTTCGGCGATCCGGACGTGGGAATCGACGCTGATGCGCAGCTTCGCGGCTTGGTAGGTTTGCCGCAGCATGGAGACTTCGTTGATGGCTCGCGCCGTATGAGCCACTCCGTGCACGTCCCAGGCCACCATCAGCAGAGGGTGCACGACGCTGCGTTCGGCCTCTTCCAGGCGCTCGAACAGGTCCTCTTCCCGATAATCGTTCATCAGGAAGCCGACGGTGCCTTTGTTCATGCCGTAGATGGGCTTGGACGTGCCCATGAACCTGTGTAGGCTCTGCAGCATCAAGCCGTCGCCGCCGAGGGCCACGATGACGTCGGCCTCTTCGGGCACGGCATTGGCATAGAGGCTCTGCAGGGTCTTCAGTGCGCTTTGAGCGTCGGGCGCGTCACTGGCGACGAATGCGATATTGTTGAAGCGGCGGGCCATGCCCAGTTACCCTCGTGGCGTCCCATCGGATGCGGAGGACAGGCATAGCATGGATCGCCCACTTCTCGTCTATACGACCTTTCCCGATGTGGACATCGCCCTCGCGACGGGGGAATCGCTCGTCCGGGACCAGCTGATCGCCTGCATCAACGTGGTGCCGGGGATGCAATCGGTCTATGCCTGGAAGGGCAGCATCGAGCGGGGCCAGGAGGCGGTCGCCATCCTGAAGACCGTCAAGAGCCTTCAGGATCAGGTGCATCGGGCCCTCAAGGAGAGACATCCCTACGAGACGCCGGTCATTCTCTTCATCGAGCCGACCGGCGCTGATGCGGCCACCCTGGAGTGGCTTCTCGGGGAAACGGCGGGAGCCAGGCTTTAAACGGCCGAACTCCATTGCACCGGCACAAAGCGGAAGCCGTTGCCCTCCTTCGCGATATGACCCGTGGCCGGGAAGGGGGCGTGATAGAAGGCGACCTGCGCCCGCTCGGAGGCGGCCGTGTCGAGCATCCTGCGGCGGGTGGCGCGCGCCTGGTCCGCATCCATGTCGAAGATGGCGGACCAGTCCGGGTTGCGCACGAAGAGGTCGGGGTGGTTTGCCGTGTCGGAAAGGATCAGCAGCCGTCCGGATCCCGAGGAGAGCATGTAGGCCGTGTGGCCAGGGGTGTGACCGGGAGCGGCAATGCTCGTCAGGCCGGGCACGACCTCCTTGCCCATTTCGTACTGCTTCACGTCCTTGGCGATGGGGCCGAAGACTCGGCGCGCGCCCTGGAAGCCGCCTCTTGCCCCTTCCGGAGCCTGGTTCATCCGCGCGTCGTCCATCCAGAAGGCCCACTCGGCAGCCGGCACCATGATCTCGGCATTAGGGAAGACCGCCGTGCCGTCCTTCAGGCGCAGGCCGTTGATATGGTCGCCATGGAAATGGCTGATGACGACGGTGTTTACCTGAGCAGGGTCAAATCCGGCCGCGCGGAAATTCGCCATCCAGCGGCCGGTCGTCGGGGCACCCGAGTCGCCGTTGCCGGTATCGATGACGGTCAGACGGCCGCCATTGTTGAGCACCAGGCCGGTGAAGGTGTTCTGGATAGTGTCCTGGGGCAGAAACGCCTCACGGGCCGCCTGCTGAACGGCCGGGAGCTCGGCATTGCGGATGAACCCTTCGAGAGGGCGCGGCGCCGAACCGTCATTGATGGCCGTGACCTCGATGTCGCCGACCTTGTAGCGATAGAAGCCGGGTGCCTGACGCGTGCCGGATCCCTGTGCGGCAGAGGACGGCGAGGTGGATTGGGCCAGGGCGGGACCTGCGAGGGGAGCAGCCGTGAAGGCGGTGCTGGCAAGGACTGTACGGCGCGTAATGGTCATGAATGTCTCCAGGCATGGGAGAGGAAGCCTAGAATGGGTCCGCTTGGAGACAAGGGACCAGATCCTCACAAGTCAGAGAGCAGGGCGTGATACCGCGCTGGCCAGATGATGCAGGGCAATCCCGCTCGTGGTCGCCACATTCAGTGAATCGAACCCGCCGCTCATGGGAATGGAGACGGTGCGCGTCCGGGCGAGAAGCGAGGGCGGCAACCCTGGTCCTTCCGCCCCGAGGAGCAGGGCCGTTCGTGGTGAGGGCTGGACGTGAGAGAGGATCTCCTTGCCGGACGGCGACAAGGAGATCACGTCGAAGGAGGCCGCCTGCAGCGCCTGCACCATCGCATCGGCGGACGATACCCGTGTAAAGGGCACCACCAGCGCTCCACCGACCGAGACGCGGATGGCCTTGCGGTAAAGCGGGTCGCAGGTCTCCCGGTCTAACAGCACCGCTCCGGCGCCGAAGGCGGCCGCATTGCGGAAAATGCCGCCGACATTGTCATGGTTCGCCAAGCCGACCAGCCCGACCACCAGCGCCTTCTCGGGCAGCTGCGAGAGCAATTCCTCGACTGGCGGCAGGGGAGCCCTGTGAGCAATAGCCAGGATGCCTCGGTGAATCGGAAATCCCACGATGGCGTCCATCACGGCCCGGTTCGCCGTGTAGACCGGAGTTTCCGGGGAAAGCAGGTCCAGGGCATCGCCCAGGGTTTCGAGCCGGCTTTCTGCCAGCAGGAGCGATTCGATCTTGAACCGGAACTGCTTCAAAAGAACCCTAAGGACCACTTCCCCTTCCGCCACGAAGCGGTGCTCCCGTCCGGCGAGGTCACGCTCCCGCACGGCACGATAGGCCTCGATCCTTGGGTCGTCGGGGTCTGAAACAGGAATCGGCATGGAACTCGTCGATCTGGGAAGGCTCACATTTCCCGCCTGTCTAATCCTCACAGGCGGCTTTGCCTATGCGCAACCGTTCCGGGAACAACGACTTGGCATCCCTGGTAGCCCCATCGGAAGCTTGGACTGCCCTATGCAGTCCTGAGCAGGGAGACGATAGATGGATTGGGACATCGCGGACGGTTGGGTGTAGGCCCTGGTCATCATCGGCGGGCCTTTGCTGATCGGCACCTTCATGGCCGTTTACAGTAGCCGACGCCGTAGGCTGAACCGCGTCGAGCAGGAAGTGTCGGATCAGGTTGCTCACGAGAACTGGGGCAAAGAGCAGATTCGGTGAGATCCGAAATGCCTGTGCGTTGAGCCATGAAGCACAGGCCTTCCGACCGCCAGTGATGAAGCTTTCGTTGGTTGGTCAAACCAGCGAAACGATCTTGGGTCTAAAAACCGGCGAGTTCCCTCGACAGCCTGTTTGTCATGACGGCAACGACAATGGCAGAGGCTACGGCCGCCGAGCCCATCACGTTCAACAAGAGCACATCCACGTGCGCCTCCATCATGATCTGAAGCGCATAGCCTAGGTGTATTCCCGAGAAGCTCTGCCTGGGCAGGCGGGCTACCCCGGCGGACGATCCAAAATGGCCGGCCGGAAGGCCTCTCAATTCATGCCGGCGCTCTCGATTAGCCCCAGAGCGCGACCGCCCCTGCAAGCAAGCTCCCGCTGCAGGGCTGAAGCCTGAAGCTTGGCACTAAGCGACTGACGCGCTATGCCGGGATATGCTCAAGCTTGAAGAAGGGCGATCCGGCCAAACCCTCGGGGCGAACGGCTCCTCACTCGATCTGCAGGACGACCTGGGAAGCCTCACGAAGGACATCAACGACCTCAAACGGCGAATCTCCGCCCAAGTCACGCTCGTTCAGGAGCTTGCGTGGGAGGCCCAGGCGACGGAGAGCGCCAAGGCGGAGCTGCACAGGATGCAAGAGACGCTCAGGGATTGGTGCGCACACCAGGATCTGCTTGTGAAGCTTCAAGCGACACAGATTTAGTTCGTCTGGATCGGGAATAAGCCAGGCCCTCCATCGTTTACCGATAAAGTTGTGATGGGGCGCGTTATGGATGCCGACGACACGAGATCTCTTTGGCTTGCCTTGATGGCTGCCCTCGGGCTGAGTTTCCTGGCCCTGCTTGTGGCCGTCTATTTGAGCCTCGCCCTGAACTGAGGCGCTTCGTCCTCTCTCAACATTGGCCGGAAGATGAGCCAGCGACAAGCGCGCATCAGCGTCCTGTCGAACGGGGACGCATTCCCGAATTCCATTGTCGCTGAAGGGTTTGTGCCACTCAAAAGGTGAGAGTGGTGCCGGTGGAGAGGATCGAACTCCCGACCTTCGGTTTACAAAACCGCTGCACTACCGCTGTGCTACACCGGCCGATGTCACGGTGCTCAGGTAGCAGTCCGTGAAGCGCTACGCAAGTTCCACACAAACGTAAATATTTAGTGTTCCAGCACACCGAAACTATGACCGGACTATGGAATTGTCAGGAAAACATGGTCATGGAGTTGGTGTCATGAAGGTCTCAGGGGCTTCAGTTGGGAAAAAGAACTCGCCATTCGCTGCTTTCAAAGTTCTCGCCGTGCTGACGGTTGCTCTTGGTTTCAGCATTTCTGCAGATCAGGCGCAGGCCTCTCACGTGGGACACGGTGCGGCGGCCAAGCCCGAGAAGCAGGCCTCGGCGAAGGTTGCCGCGACGGATGTGGAGACCACGTCTTCCATCGAGACGAAAACCGCGGATGACAACGCTTGCAGCATTTCCCGCAAGCGACTTTTCGTGGAAGGTGAGGGCTGGATCGTTCGCCGCGTGTCGACCTGCTACTGAACGGCCAATTCTTTAGAACGGTCAAATGAAAAGCCCCGCCGTGAGGCGGGGCTTTCCTTTGTGAACCGTTCTGTTGAGGGTTAGCGCTTCGCGCCGACTCCTTCGAAGGTCATGATGTCCCGGTCCTTGGTTTCCGGCACGAAGAGCAGGCCGACCACGAAGGTCACCAGGGCGATCACGATGGGGTACCAGAGGCCGTAGTAGATGTCTCCGGTCGCTGCCACCATCGCAAAGGCCGTGGGAGGCAGGAGGCCGCCGAACCAGCCATTGGCGATGTGATAGGGCAGGGACATCGCGGTGTAGCGGATACGGGTGGGGAAGAACTCCACCAGGGCCGCCGCGATGGGGCCGTACACCATCGTGACGTAGATCACGAAGAGCGTCAGGATGCCGATGGCCTTCAGGGCCTGGGTGTTGCCGAGAGCCGCAAAGAAGCCGTCGACCTTCACGATGCTCGGATCGCCCGCCTTCGGATAGCCCGCGTCCGCCGCAGCCGCCGTGAAGGCGGTGATGTTCGCCGGGATAGCATCCGCAATTGGGATCTCCTTGCCATTGAACGTCACCTTCGGAGCGGTGCCGGATGCAGCCGGAACGAGCTCGTATTTGACGGCGGAGCGGGCCAGGGCCACGCGGGCGACGTCGCACTTCGCCGTGAAGGTGCGGATGCCCACCGGATCGAACACCGAGCCGCAGGAGGCCGGATCTGCAACGACCTGAACCTTTGCCGTTTCAAGGGCTTGGGCCAGACGTGGGCTGGCCACGTTCGTGAGAGCGCCGAAGAGCGGGAAGTAGGTGATCGCCGCAATCAGGCAGCCGCCGAGAATCACCGGCTTGCGGCCGATCTTGTCCGACAGCGCACCGAAGATGACGAAGCCGGCGGTGCCGAGGAGCAGCGACCAGGCGATCAGCACGTTGGAGGTGAGCAGATCGACCTTCAGGATGCTCTGGATGAAGAACAGGGCATAGAACTGGCCCGTGTACCATACCACGGCCTGGCCGATCGCGAGGCCGACAAGGGCGATGAGCACCATCTTGAGGTTGCTCCACTGACCGAACGCCTCCTTCAAGGGAGCCTTTGACTGCGTGCCCTCTTCCTTCATCTTCTTGAAGGCCGGCGATTCCTGCATCTGGAGACGAATCCAGACCGAGATGCCGAGGAGGACGACGGAGAGCAGGAACGGAATGCGCCAGCCGGCGATCGGCCAGCCTTCACCAGTCTGGAAGCCCTGCTCGCCCATCCAGGTGCGGAGGACGAGGATGACGACCAGCGAGAGCAGCAGGCCGACCGTGGCCGTGATCTGGATGAAGCTGGTGTAAAAGCCGCGACGGCCCACCGGAGCGTGCTCAGCTACGTAAACCGCGGCTCCGCCGTACTCGCCGCCGAGCGCCAGGCCCTGGAGCATGCGCAGGGCGATCAGCACCACGGGCGCGACCCAGCCGATCTGGTTGTAGCTGGGCAGCAGGCCGACCAGGAAGGTGGAGCAGCCCATGATCAGAATGGTAATCAGGAAGGTATATTTCCGGCCGACGAGGTCGCCGATGCGGCCGAACACGAGGGCGCCGAACGGGCGCACCAGGAAGCCGGCCGCGAAAGCCAGAAGGGCGAAGACGTTACGGGTCGTCACGTCGAAGGCGGAGAAGAATTGTGCGCCGATGATCGTGGCGAGAGAGCCGTAAAGATAGAAATCATACCATTCGAAGACGGTACCGAGGGAGGAGGCCAGGATGACCTTCTTTTCCTCACGCGTCATCGGCCGCGTCGCGGTAGCCGCATGAGGCGTAGTAGCTGCTGTTGCCATAGGGTTCCCTTCCATTCATTCCCGGTTTTCCGGGTTCTGAACCGCAAGCCGTGCACTGCAGGCCTGGGCCGCGGCATCGTGGCTGCGCTTCGCAACCAAGAATCCAACGGATGGAAGGCTATCGTCGACCTGCCTTTCCACAATTCACAATTGGTATTTGCGACTTCCGTCTAAGAAGCGGCTGAAGAAGGGTGATTGTCTAGTCTTGGCAATTATTTAGAAAGGCATCGGCCGTCACTTGCGGGCGGTTTTGGAGGCTCCCTTGACCACAGCATAAAGGCTGATTGCGGCTGCGTTCGAGACGTTCAGGCTCTTGATCGCCCCGGGCATGTCGAGCCGGCCGATGACGTCGCAGCATTCGCGCGTCCTCTGCCTCAATCCCTTGCCTTCGGAGCCCAGCACGAGGACGACGGGCAGCTTGATCTCGACCTCGTCGAGATTGGCATCGCCGGACGAATCGAGCCCGATTCGCTGAAAGCCCCGTTCGCCGAGGGCGTTGAGCGTGTCGCCGAGGTTGCGCACGATCATGAAGGGGACGTGCTCGAGGCCGCCCGATGCCGATTTGGCCAGAACGCCCGTGGCGGCAGGGCTGTGCCGGGCCGTGGTGATGATGGCCTCGACGTCAAAGGCGGCGGCCGTGCGGACGATGGCGCCCACATTGTGCGGGTCGGTGATCTGGTCGAGGGCGAGCACGACGCGTTCGCCGCTCAGGGTGTCGACCGACGGAGAGGGCAGGGGATCGGCCTCAGCATAGAGGCCTTGATGCACCGCGTCCGGCTCCAGGAGGCGGTTGATCTCGTCCGGGCGGACGATCTCAGGTTCGACGGGCAGGGGAGAATTCAATTCCTCGCTGAGGCGGCGGGCGGAGTTCTCCGTCGCCAGCAGACGACGAATCGTCCGCTTGCCGTTGCGGATCGCCTCGACGACGGGATGCCAGCCATACAGGATCGTCGTGTCGATCTCGAAGTTCGGGCGTCTGGCATGGGCATCGCGGCGACCGGGTTTCCCGTGGGGGCGCTGGAATCTCGGCTTGCGGGACTGGAAGGGACGGTCGCTCATGCTGTTCGGATCTCGCTTGGTGAAGGAAGCGCCATAGCACAGGGAGCGCCGGTTCACGACCCGTCAGATTTCGTCACGCTTTGGAGTTGACACCGGCCATGCAGGTCACCATAAGAGCGCCACGGAGCGCTTGGCCAGGTCGGGCGCTTCGCAGAACAGCCTCGGCGTTTTGCGTTCGGGTTGGGTCTCAAGGGGGAATGTCCCGAGCGGCAAAGGGGGCGGACTGTAAATCCGCTGGCTATGCCTTCGTAGGTTCGAGTCCTACTTCCCCCACCACCCAATCAGAAGGGCATGCGGGTGTAGCTCAATGGTAGAGCAGCAGCCTTCCAAGCTGAATACGAGGGTTCGATTCCCTTCACCCGCTCCACCTTCCGCGATCCCGACCGATCAGCTTGTAATTTGGGGTTTCAGCGCCTTTATACAGGTCGAACCTGCCCGGCGGGGAGGTGCCTGACAATCCGGTTCCCGCAGGTTCGAGGATCGGGTTATCCGTCATTACGTTCTGCAATATCGAAATTCGCTCTTGCACAAAGAGCATAACCGCAATATCGGACGCCCCTGGGTTTTTTGTTCCTGGCCTATGCAAGGTAGAGATCAATGGCGAAGGAAAAGTTTGAGCGCAACAAGCCGCACTGCAACATTGGGACGATTGGTCACGTGGACCATGGCAAGACGTCTCTGACGGCGGCGATCACGAAGGTTCTGGCGGAGTCGGGCGGGGCGACGTTCACGGCGTACGACCAGAT
>NZ_JBFRGW010000058.1:0-22107 GCF_052115545.1 Microvirga sp. 2MCAF35 | reverse complement strand
GGGTCAGGGTCAGGTGTCGCAACCCAAACTCTAACCGAAGACTGGCGATGACCACCTCACAGGCGGCATGCTGCGCTATGGGGAGCTTCGCATGCCGCCCTCGCGGCCCGCTCCTACACCACCTCCCGGGACGCTACCCGCGCGAGTTTGCGAGGTCATTCACCCTGGTTGGACGATACATTGAAACATGTGACGGGCGGATCATAGGCTGATGAAGCAGGCTGCCTTGTCAAGCGGAAACGGCAACGACATGCCGAAAGGCAGAGGAGACAACGATGTTCTGACCAGAGGGGAAGGACGAGGAGCCTATTCTGGGCTCTTGTTTTAGGGGAGCCGAGAGCTAGTTCAGAGGCGTCATAAGTCGACACCAGCCGTGGCTTTCTCTCCCTCCATGAGAACCCGTAGAACTTGTAACGTCTCGCTCGAGGCCCTCCTCGATAGAAAGGTCCCATCCGGCCGTCATCGGAGCGCAAGCGAGGGCGTTCGCGACTCCCTGCAGCTTCTCGATGATGAGCGGGGGCGTCGAACCAAGCGGAGGCTGCAGCCGGCCCAGGATCCTTTCAATGGATAATAGGCTGTCCAGCGAGCGAGATCCGGTCCCACTCGATTTCCTTTCAGGCGGCGAGACGGGCTCCCTGATGCGGACGCACGACTGGACGTCCTCACCGCTCGGTGCGCCGTCAACATGGCCGCAATCGCTGCGCTCCGTGGTCGGCCTACTCCTCGGCTCGAAATTCCCGATGTTCGTGGCCTGGGGGGCGGACCTCGGGTTTCTGTACAATGATGCCTATGCCGAAATCCTCGGCGCCAAACATCCGCGGGCGCTCGGCATCCGGTTCCACGATGTCTGGTCCGAGATCTGGCCTGACATCTCTCCGCTGATTGACGCGGCCATGGCCGGCGAAGCGAGCTACCGGGAGAATTTGCCGCTCGTCATGAACCGCAGGGGTTTCGACGAGCAGACCTGGTTCACCTTCTCCTATTCGCCTGTGCGTGACGAGAGTGGTCGTGTCGCCGGCATGTTCTGCGCCGTTGCCGAGACAACGGGCCAGATCCTCGCCGAGAGACGGCAGGCCTTTCGCATCAAGCTCGAGGAGACGCTGCGGGATCTGTCGGATCCCCGCGCCATCATGGCGGCGGCTGTCGAGGCGCTCGGCCAGCATCTCGGTGCCAACCGGGTCGGCTACAGCGAGGTGCAGGCCGATGATGACACCATCGTCTGCGAGACGTGCTTTGCCGATGGCGTTGAACCGCTCATCGGGGCCTTTTCACTTCGCGCATTCGGCCCTGACAGCATCGCGCGCCAGCGAAAGGGGCAGATCGACGTCTGCGACGATCTCACAGCCGACCCGACGCAGGTTCATGCGACCTGGGCGGAGATCGAGACGCGCGCCTTCGTGTCGGTGCCCCTGATCCGGAATGGCCGCTTCACGGCCTCGCTGTACGTGAACTTTCGGGAGGCGCACCGCTGGTCTCAGGAGGAGGTGACGCTGATCGAGGACGTTGCCGCGCGAACCTGGTCCGCCGTCGAGCGGGCGCGCGCTGAAGCGGCGCTCGCAGACAGCGAAAGGCACTTCCGCGCGTTCGTGACCGCAAGCTCCGACGTGGTGTACCGCATGAGCCCCGACTGGGCCGAGATGCGCCAACTCGACGGAAGGGGGATTCTTCTGGACGCGACGAGCCCGAACGAGGCCTGGCTCGGCAGCTATGTTCATCCTGACGATCAGCCGCAGGTCACGGCGGCGATCCAGAAAGCCATCCTGGCAAAAAGCATGTTCGAACTGGAGCATCGCGTGCGAAGAGCCGACGGGACAATTGGTTGGGTGCACTCGCGCGCGCTGCCGATCATGCGAGAGGATGGAGAGATTGTCGAATGGTTCGGGGCCGCAAGCGATGTCACGGCTCGCCGGCAGGCCGAAGAGGACATCGAGAAGCTCGCGTTGCAGCTTGCACGGGAACGAGCCCGCCTCGCAACCCTGATCGAAACTCTGCCTGTGGGCGTGGCTCTCGTCGACCCGCAGGGGACGACGCTGTTGTCGAATCCGGCCTTTCGGCGCTACCGGCCCGACGGCGTCATTCCATCGAGAGTGCCAGGCGATCGGGAGCAATGGATCGCCCATGATGATCAGGGCTGCCAAGTGCCGAAGAGCCATTACCCCAGCGCCCGGGCACTTCAAGGCGAACTGGTCACCGGTATCGAGTTCCTGCATCGTTCGCCGGATGGGCAGGAAAGCTGGACTCGGGTGAGTGGCATCCCCTTGCGCGATTCCGATGGGCATGTGAGCGGCGCGTTGTCGGTGATCGTGGACATCGACGACATCAAGCGCAGCGAAGAGCGCCAGCGGCTTCTGATCAATGAACTGAACCACCGGGTCAAGAACACCCTGGCCACGGTACAGTCCATATCCTCTCAGACACTTCGCAATGCTGCTTCCACGGAGGAAGCTCGTTCTTCCCTGGAGGCGCGTCTCTTCGCCTTGTCTCGGGCGCACGATGTGCTGACCCAGGAGAACTGGGAGGGGGCAGAGCTGCACGAAATCACAGCACAGGCGGTCGAGCCCTATAGCAACCGTGGCGAAAATCGCCTGCATCTGAGCGGGCCGAAGGTTCGACTGTCGCCCCGAATGGCGCTTGCCGTGGCCATGATGCTCCAGGAGCTTGCAACGAATGCGGTGAAGTATGGTGCATTGTCCAATCCGACGGGCGAGATCAGGATGAGCTGGAGAGTCGAGGGGAAGGCTCCTGGACGGCTTCGCTTCCGTTGGGAAGAGAGTGGAGGGCCTCCGGTTCAAATACCCACGCGAAGAGGATTCGGCAGTCGGCTTATCGAGCGAAGCCTCGCCCTGGATCTCGATGGCAATGTTCGCATCGATTTCGCTGTGACCGGTGTCATCTGCACCGTGGATGCTCCGATCACCTGATGAACGAGCGATGGTAACGCCCTGGCGGATCGAACAATCATCGGCGACGCATGTCTTATAATGTCAAAGCGCTGGCGCCGACGGTCAAGCAAACAGGGCAAAATGGCGTAGTTTAGCTCCGGGCTGTTCAAGAAACGCCGTATTGAACATTTACGTTCATTATCGAAAGGATGACCGATAGATCCTGCGGAGCAGAGGCCTGAGCCGAAGTTGGGCCTCAACGGAAAAGACGCAGGGATGGGGCGCCTTTACAGACCTGCCCAGGATTGGGAGGGCAACTCATGCGCAATACATCTGCAATCTGGATCCTTGCGGCGATAGCATTCGTGATCGTCCCCGTGCACGCCGACGCTCAATCCAACATCCGACGTGTCCAGGTGAGCCGCCCTCTGGTCCTGAGAGTGACGCCGCGGGGTTTCTATCGTTCGATCCCGATTTATCTCATCGGCACAACCTATGTGCCCAGGAGCGCATTCGATCCGATCCCGCTTGCTGCTCCGCTTGGCCCCTCGGCAAACAATCCGACAATCGTTCTGCCCGTGTCGTCGGCCTCTTGCTCCGTCAGTCGCGAAAACGGAAAAATGTTCGCAAGTTTCGGCTGCCTCGCTCAGTAATAGAGAGAGTGCAATCCTGCATCATCGGCAGCAGTCAGGCTGGAAGACTTGTTGCAGGTCGGGGTTTGACTATGTCGGGCACGGATGTTCGTGATTGTGCGCTTTGGAGAACTTAGGTTTTCTTCATTTGAAGAGCGGGCGGGCTGGACCATGGTCAAGCCTCAAGCGATGAGCGGTCGTTCGGGATGCGCCGACCGCTCATCGCTTCGATCCAAAAGCTATCCGACGTGGGGGCGAAGGGGAGCCGCGGAGCCGAGGCTGAGGGTGATAGGTTTCAGGGCGAATGCGCCGTCGCCGATCAGGGCATGGGCGACGGCAGCGAGCGTCAGGAAGGCGGGATATTCCCAGCCACCATTGGGGGCGTTGAACACCCAGCCGTTTGGGGCATGTACGAGCAGGGCGCCCAGGAGAACCGGCAGGAGGACGAAGGACACGGCGCGGCCGTAGAAACCCAGCAGGATGGCGGCGCCGCCGATCAGTTCGGCCAGGATAAGGGGCCATGCGAGAGCAGGCGGGAAGCCGACCTGTCCGAGGAAGGCGGCGAAGCCCGGAACCGTGAAGACGGCGATCTTCAGATAGGCATGGGCGATGAACATGATGCCGAGAGCCGCACGTAGGGCGAAAGCACCATAGGGAGCAAGGCGAGTGTCGATCATGGTTCTGTCTCCAGGACCTCTGTGGTCCGTGTGCCTAAAACCTGATCTTTTCATGAATGCAATGCAATGTAGCTGATTGCAGGCGGGAAATTGCCGTAATGCAAAGATGCCTCGCTCATGGCGGGGCATCCTCCGGTCCCGTTACCCAAGTTCTATCGGCCGGCTGGTGCTCAGGGCAGAGGAGCCGTCCAGGGCGCCCGTCCTTCGACCGGATAGGCGGGATCGTTGTATCCCGGCGTCGAGGGATGGCCGGTCGGGACGAGGCTATCGATGAGGGCTTCGTCCTCGGCCGTGAAGCGATAGTCGAGGGCCTTCAGGTAGTCGTCCCATTGCTCTTCGGTGCGTGGGCCCGCGATCACCGCCGTGACGATACGGTTGTTCAGGACCCATCCCACGGCGAACTGGCCCGCCGTGATGCCGCGAGCCTCCGCATGGCGCTTGATGTCCTGCGCGATCTGGAGCGATTCAGGCCGCCATTCGGTCTGCATCATCCGCTTGTCCTGACGACCGGCGCGGCTCGTTTCCGGCGGCGGCGCGTCGGGGCTGTACTTGCCGGTGAGGACGCCGCGCGCGAGGGGCGAATAGGGCACGACGCCGAGGCCGTAGTAACGGCAGGCGGGCAGATGCTCGACCTCCGGCATCCGGTTCATGGCGTTGTAATAGGGCTGGCTCACCACGGGTCGGTCGATGCCGAGCTCGTCGCAGAGGCGGCAGATCTCGGCCACACGCCAAGCCTTATGATTCGAGACGCCGAAATACCGGATCTTGCCCTGGCGGACGAGATCGGCCATGGCGCGCACCGTCTCGGCGAGGGGCGTCGCGTAATCCTCCCTGTGGACGTAATAGATGTCGATCCAATCCGTGCCGAGGCGTTTCAGGCTTGCCTCAGCGGCCTCCATGATGCGACGGCGCGAGAGTCCGCGCTCGTTGGGGCCCTGTCCGGTCGGATTGGCGACCTTCGTGGCGAGCACCCAATGGGAGCGATGAGACGCGATGGCCCGTCCCGTGATCTCCTCGGACAGGCCCTCGTTGTAGACATCGGCCGTGTCGATGAAGTTCACGCCCGCGTCATGGGCCTTTGCAATGATGCGCGCCGACAGCGCCTCGTCCGTCGGTCCGCCGAACATCATCGTGCCGAGGCAGATCGGCGAGACCTTGAGGCCGGATCGGCCCAGGTTGCGATAATCCATGCGAATCTCCGTCATTCTGCATTCATCGGATAGCCCTATGGGCGTTCGATCAGCGATTGGGCCATGCCCCGAGGGACGACAGCTGCGCCTCCACCTCGGCGACCGAGACCGCTCCGGGCTTGAGGCCTTCCCGCGCCATGCGGGCACCCAGCTCCGTGAAATAGGTGTTCGCCGGGACCGGAACGCCGTGCAGGCGTCCGAGCAGCACGATCTCGCCGTTGAGGTAATCCGTCTCGATGGATCCGCCGCCGCGCGCAAGGCTCTGCGTCGTAGAGCTGCCCAGGCGTTCGATCCCGGCAATCGGCTGCTGCTTCACCAACTGCGCCCTGCGGGCATCGGCGGCGCCCACATCGAGCCACGGGATTCCAGCCGCCCGGTAGGCGGCTTCGGCCTCGGCTCGGACGAGCGCTTCGAGATGCTTGTAATCGGCATCGAGGCCAAGCGCGGCCTGCAGGATGTTGCTCAGGTTGAGGATCAGCTTGCCGTACTTGCTCCTCATCACGTCCTGCGACACGAAGGCCGCGACATTGGCCGCTTCCAGGGCTTCGGCAAGCTGCGTGTCGTGCGCGTTGCTGCCGCCGGGATAGCGCCCGATGTCGAAGATGCCGTGACGGGGCACGGAGAACGCGCTGACCTCGCCGGGCGCCGAGATCGCCGCCGGCATGATCACCGTTACGCCGTGCACCTCGGGAAACAGGCGAAGGGCCAGCCGTTCGTTCGTGACGCCGTTCTGAACGCAGAAGATGGGCTGCCCGGTGACGCCCGCGGCCCGCAGGCGTTCGAGCGCGGCCAGCGTGTCCTGGGTCTTCATCGTCAGCAGGATGGCATCGTCCGGCCGGAAGTCGATCTCCGTCGGGTCGGCTACGCAGGAGAATCGTGCCCGCTCTGTCTTCTCCGGCGTGCGCAGAAGCAGGCCATCGTCCTGGATCGCCTTGAGCTGAGCGCCGCGCGCGATGCCGATCACCTCCTGCCCCGAGAGCGTCAGGGCCGCGGCCACGGTCCCTCCGATTGCGCCGACGCCATAGACAATGATCCGCATGATGATCCTCGCGTGAAGCTGGATGAGAGGGAAAAGGACTCACATTCTCTTTAAGCGCGTTGCCCCGCGTGTTCCAGCGTTTAGCGTGCCTTCGGCGAAGCGGATGTGATGCGCGGTCAAGGAAGCGTTGGACAATTTTGAACTGGATCCTCCACGTCATCACCGGCCGTGCCGCGGGAGGGTGTCATCCCCGGCGAGCGTAGCGAGGGAAGGGGATCCACGATCAAGTGCTGCACCATGGATTCCCTTCCCCTGCGCTGACGCTCCGGCCGGGAATGACAACGATGCACCCTTTCACGTCGTCACCATCACAGGCCGGCCATGATATGGAGGTTGTCGACGCTTCGCCCACACAATGCGCCGCGTCTCAGTCCCGTGCCGCCCACACCATGCCGCGTCTCAGGATGGTGCGCATCTCGGGCACGTCGAACTCCTTCGCCACATGCCCGAGGGAGCTGTAGAACACGCGCCCCTGGCCATGGCGGCGCTTCCAGACGACCGGCATGACCACACCATCGATCCAGGGCGCGTGCTCGCCCGAGAACGTCGTTGTGGCGAGAACCTCGTTCGAGGGGTCCACATGCATGTAGTATTGTTCGGAGTGGTAATCGAAATCCCCGATGCCCTGCATGACCGGATCGTCGGGCCGCGTGACGGTCACGCGGTAATCGATGATGTTGCCGGGATGGGCCACCCATTGGCCGCCGCACATGAACTGGTACTCGACCGCCTCGCGGAAGGCATCGCCCATGCCGCCGTGAAAGCCGGCGAGGCCGGTGCCTTCGCGGACAGCCTTGGAGAGGTTGGACACCTCATCCTTCTCGATCTTCGACATGGTGAAGATCGGCACGATGAGACTCATCGTGGAGAGCTGCGGGCTGGCGAAGGCGCGGGTCGAGTTTTCCAGGTGAACCTGAAAACCCTCGTCCCGCAGCATCCCGGCCACGATGGCGGCGCATTGCTCTGGCTCATGGCCCGGCCAGCCGCCCCACACGATGAGTGCTTCGCGCATCGTTCGTACTTTCTTCTCTCTCGCTTCGTTCGGTCTCAGGCGGCGGATGCCGTCTCCGGCAGGCCCTTCCAGAGAATCGCCGCATCGGCATCGTCCAGAACGGCCGGTCGCTCGAGGGACGTCGTGATCGCCCGAGGCTGCCCGGTGGCCGCTCCTTCGAGGATGCTGTGCATGACCTCCAGGACATGCAGGCCGAGGCGGCCGCTGGAGCGGTGCGGCGTGCCGTTCAGCACGGCGCTCGCGAGGTCGGCGAGGCCGAGCGCGCGGTAATTCGCCTTGTTCGGAACGTCGGGAGCCCAGTTCGGCGAGCGCCAGTTGGGAGAGCCCAGCGGCATCTCGCTGGAATCCACCGCGCGCCAGTCGCCGCCGCGCTCGGTGATTTCCACCTGTCCGCCGAAGAAGTTCGGGTCCGGCACCCGCAGGGAGCCTTCCGCGCCATAGATCTCGATGGCCGGATGGCTGTGCTTCCACACGTCCCAGCTCATGCAGAAGGTGATCTGCGCGCCGGAGGCGAATTCGAGAAGCGACATCACGTGGGTCGGCGTCTCGACGGGAATGCGATGGCCCTTGCGCGGCGACTCGGATGTCACGACGCGCTCGGGGAAGCAGATGCTCGACATGGCGAAGACCCGTTGGACCGGGCCGATCAGGTTGACGAGGGCGCTCAGGTAATAGGGCGCCATGTCGAGGATCGGGCCGCCGCCGGGCTTGAAGAAGAATTCCGGATCCGGATGCCAGTGCTCCATGCCGTGCGACATCAGGAACGCGGTTCCGGACAGAATGCGCCCGATCTTCCCTTCGTCGACGAGATTGCGGGCAAGGCGTCCGCCCGCGCCGAGAAAGGTGTCCGGGGCGCAGCCGAGATGGAGGCCGCGCGCTTCCGCTTCGTCCACGAGCCTGCGGCCCTGCTCGAAATCCACCGCCAGGGGCTTTTCCGAAAAAACGTGCTTGCCGGCGGAGAGAGCCGCGAGCGAGACGCCGAAATGGGCCGCCGGGACCGTGAGATTGACCACGAGGTCAATGTCCTCGCGGGCGAGAAGCTCATCGACCGTCAGCGCCTCGATGCCGTGCCGATTCGCCTGCGCCTGAGCCACCTCGGGTTTCATGTCGGCGCAGGCGCGCAGGGTGAGACCGCGATAGGCAGGGATGTTCTGCAGATAAATGCCCGAGATGTTGCCGCATCCGATGATGCCGACGTTGAGGGAGTTCATGATCCTAATCCTCGATGGTGCGCAGGAAGGCGAAGCTGTTGCGGGCCGTGGCGGCCGGATCCGCCGGCTTGTCGTGCTCGACGACCATCCACTCGGCGCCGGCGTCGCGGCACACGCGCCAGAGGTCGCGCCAGTTCAAGGTGCCCGATCCCACGTCGGCCCAGCCGTCCTGATCTTCGTTCTGGCCGGCGGGCGCGATGTCCTTCACGTGGGCGGCCGTGATCCTGCTGCGGTAGCGGTCGATCCATTCCTTGGGATCGGCGTTGCCGCGCACGAGCCAGGCCACGTCGACCTGCCAGTCGAGGGGGCTTGAGCCGGCCGATTCGAAGATCAGTTCGAGGGCCGTCTTCGCTCCGTCCTTCGGCTTCAGCTCCCAATGGTGGTTGTGATAGCCGAGGCGGATTCCCCTGGACCGGAACTGCTCGGCGATCTGCCCGAGTTCGTGGCCGAGCGAGCGCCATCCATCCGCGGCCATGTCGCGCTCCTCGGGCGGAACGGCCGGCATGTAGAGATGCGTGAGGCCCAGGGTCTTGCAGGCATCCACGATGGCATCGGGCTTGTCGCGCAGGGCCGCCATGCTGACATGGCTCGAGGATGCCTTCAGGCCGCGTGCGTCGAGCTTCGCGCGGACCTCTGCCGCCTTGTCGAGATGCGAGCCGACTGTCTCCACATTGCGATAGCCGGCATCGGCGACCGTATCGAGGATCCGGTCGAGATCTTCCAGGGATCGCAGGGTGTAGAGTTGAATGGAAAGGATGTCTGTGACGCTCATGGGGGCCTCAAAGTTCAGATGACAGGCGCGACAAGCCTTGTGATGAGGTCTGCCGCGATGACGGAGTGGTTACAGGCGCTCGCCGGTCTCGGCGGAGAAGAGGGACACCTGCGTGGGGTCGATATGCAGCGTCAGGCTCTCGCCCGGGATCGCCTTGCGGCTGCCGGTGGTGCGCACCTGCACCGACCCGACGGGATCGCTGCACCAGATGACCGTGTCGGCGCCCATGGGTTCGACGATGTCGACCTTGAAGCCGGGCCATGCGCCGTTGCCCGCGATCTCCAGATGCTCCGGCCGCACGCCGAGGACGACCTCCTGGCCGGCCGTCGGCGCGGTGGCGAACGGATAGGCGGAGAGCGACAGGCGTCGGTCGCCGGCGAGGAAGCTCAGGCCTTCTCCGGTATTCTCGAGCCGCCCCTTAATAAAGTTCATCTGCGGCGAGCCGACGAAGCCCGCCACGAACAGGTTGGCGGGGCGGTGATAGATCTCGTCGGGCGTGCCGATCTGCTGGATCTTCTGCTCCTTCATGACGACGATCCGGTCGGCCAGCGTCATGGCCTCGATCTGGTCGTGCGTGACATAGACCATGGTGGTCTTGCCGAGCCGGGCATGCAGCCGCTTGATCTCGACGCGCAGCTCGTTCCTCAGCTTGGCGTCGAGATTGGAGAGCGGCTCGTCGAACAGGAACACGGCGGCATCACGCACCAGGGCACGCCCGATGGCGACGCGCTGGCGCTGGCCGCCGGAGAGCTGGTCCGGACGCCGGTCGAGGAGGGGCGTGATCTGCAGGAGTTCAGCTGCCTTGGCCACGCGCTTCTCGATCTCGGGCCTGGGCGTCTTGGCCATCTTCAAGCCGAAGGACATGTTTTCGCGCACGCTCATGCGTGGATAGAGAGCGTAGGACTGGAACACCATGGCGATGCCGCGGTCCTTGGGCTCCTCCCAGGTGACATTCTTCCCGTTGATCCAGATTTGTCCCTCGGCCACATCGAGCAAGCCAGCGATGGCGTTGAGCAGGGTGGATTTGCCGCAGCCAGACGGTCCCAGCAGGACGATGAACTCGCCCTCGCTGATGTCGAGCGAGAGACCGTCGAAGACTTGGACGGCTTCGAAGGCGACGGTCACGTCACGAACGGAAACGGTCGACATGTCTTATCCCTTCACAGCGCCGGCCGCGATGCCGCGGACGAACCAGCGTCCAGAGACGAAGTAGACGACGAGCGGAACGAGCGCCGCGAGCATGGTCGCGGCCATGTCCACGTTGTAGGCACGCTCTCCTTGCGTCGAGTGAACGATGTTGTTGAGCTGCACGGTCATCGGCAGGTTCTCGCGGCCCGCGAAGGTCAGGCCGAAGATGAAGTCGTTCCAGATGCCGGTGGTCTGCAGGATCGTGGCGACCACCAGGATCGGCGTCGACATGGGCAGGATCACCCGGAAGAAGATCGACCAGAACCCGCCGCCGTCGATGCGTGCGGCCTTGAACAGCTCGATGGGCAGTCCCGCGTAGTAGTTGCGGAAGAGGAGCGTCATGGTCGGCAGGCCGAAGATCACGTGCACCAGCACGATGCAGGTGAGCGAGTTGTAGATCCCGGTCATCGAGAAGATGCGTACCAGGGGATAGAGAAAGACCTGATAAGGGATGAAGGCGCCGAGAAGCAGGATGCCGAACATCACGTTCGCGCCCTTGACCCGCCAGAACGACAGGGCATAGCCGTTGATGGCGCCCGCAATGATCGAGAGGATCACGGACGGGATCAGGATCCGCACCGAATTCCAGAACCCGACGCTGATGCCGTTGCATTCGAGGCCCGTGCAGGCGGAGGACCAGGCCTTGCTCCAGGCCTCGAACGTCATGGCGGTGGGCAGGGCGATGATGTTGCCGAGCCGGATCTCGTCCATGGGCTTGAGCGAGGTCATGACCATGATCCAGAGCGGGAGCAGGAAGAACAGGGCGGCCGTCACCAGGAAGGCATAGACGCCGATGCGGCCGATCGTGAGACGTTGCGGGCGGCGGCCTTGGGGCACGGGGGCGCTCATGCATGCCTCCCTTCCTGGCGGATGTAACGGACATAGACCCAGGGCGCGAGGATGATCACGACGGTGATCAGCATCATGGTTGCGGCCGCCGTGCCGAGCGCGATGTTGTTACGCTCGAAGAGGTGGTCCATGACGAACTTGGCCGGCACTTCTGTGGCGATGCCGGGGCCACCCAGCGTCATGGCGACCACGAGGTCGTAGAGCTTCACCACGCCGGTCGCGAGAAGCACGACGGCGGTGACGATCATGGGCCGCAGCAGGGGGATGACGACGGAGGTGTAGACGCGCCACGTCGGAATGCCGTCGACCTTGGCGGCCTTCCACAGGTCCTTGTCGATGCCGCGCAGGCCGGCCAGCAGGATGGCCATGGTGAGGCCCGAGCCGTGCCACAAACCTGCGATCACGATGGTATAGATCGCCATCTTTTGGTTCACGAGCCAGTCGAAGGTGAAGCTCTCGAAGCCCAAATCTCGCACGAGCTTCTGCAGGCCGAGCCCCGGATTGAGGAACCACTGCCAGGCAACGCCGGTGACCACGAAGGACATGGAATAGGGATAGAGAAAGACTGTCCGGAAGAGACCTTCGCCGCGCACGTTCTGGTCGATGAAGACCGCGAGCAGAAAGCCGATGATCAGGCAGCCCGAGATGAACAGGACGCCGAAGATGACGATGTTCTCGGCCGAGGTGACGAAGCGGTCGTTGACGAAGAGGCGGCTGTATTGCGCAAGGCCGACCCAATCGAGCTTGGGCAGCAGGGTGGAGCTGGTGAACGAAAGCCGCACCGTCCAGAGCATGCAGCCGATGAACACAACGAGGACGATGAGCGCGGTCGGCAGGAGGGCGATGGCGGCGGGCAGGCGCGTTCGCACGCTGCGCCGGGTCTTCGTGCCGCTCGGGGTGACGCTGGGAGCGCGGATCGAGATGCTTTCCACCGGACAGGCTCCATGGAGAGTGTTCAAACCTCAGGCATGGGTGCCTCGCCCCGTGTCACGGGGCGAGGCGAACGACGCTCAGGTCGCATCCCGCATGGCGTTGGTGACCTTCTCCATGAAGGCGTCCGCCGACATGTTCGCGTTGTTCCAGTACTGGGTGACGGCATCCTGCATGGCACCGGAGAAGTTCGGCGTGCTCAGGATTTCCATGCTTTCCACCTGGTTGGCCGGATCGCTCAGGATCGCATGAGACTTCTGGGCGCAGACGTCCATGGAGGAGACGTCGACGTCCATCCGCACCGGGATCGAACCCTTCTTCTTGTTGAACTCGATCTGCGTCGTGGGATCGAGCATGACCTCGATCAGCTTGTCCTGGACGGCGAGCTGGTTCTTGTCCTTCGTCGCCGGGAACACGAACACGTCGCCGCCGATCTGCAGCTTCGGCTCCTGGCCGACGACCGTGCAGCCATATTCCTTGCCGGCGGTCTGGCCGGCCGCGATGAACTCGCCCTTGGCCCAGTCGCCGTTGAAGTGCATGGCGGCCTTGTTCGTGATCACAAGAGCGGTGGCGTCGTTCCAGTTGCGTCCCGGGCTGCCGGGATCGACGAGGGCGCGCATCTTGCCGAAGAGCTCGACCGCTTCCTTGAACTTCGGATCCTTCGTGATCTGCGGGTCGCGGGCGCCGTAGAGCTTGCGGAACATGTCCGCGCCGCCATGACCGACGAGCACAGCCCGGAAGAGGTTGTGCTCCCAGTTCGGCTGGCCGCCCAGCGCAATGGGGATGATGCCCTTCGCCTTCAGCTTCTCTCCGGTCGCGACCAGCTCGGGGAAGGTCTTCGGAACTTCGAGACCCGCATCGGCGAAGACCTTGGTGTTGTAGAACATCCAGTTCTGGCCGTGAATATTGACCGGGACGGCGAAGAACTTGCCCTCACGCACGGTCGCATCCACGATCGGCTTGGGCATGATCTCGCGCCATTTGCCGGCCTTGGCGGTCGCATCCACGTCGCGCACCAGACCATTACTGACCAGCTCGTCGAACTGCTTGCCGGTGTTGAACTGCATCATCGTCGGGGGATTGCCGCCCACCATGCGGTTGATGCCAGCCGTGCGGGCATTGGCGCCGCCCGCGATGGCATTGTCGACCCAGGTGCCGCCGGCCTTGGTGAATTGATCGGCGAAGACCTTCACGGAGGCGGACTCACCAGCCGAGGTCCACCAATGCAGCACCTCGGCCTTCATCTGCTGAGCCATTGCTCCGGTGCTGCAGAAAAGGGCAACAGAAAGGGTATACGCGGAAACGCGTGTCTTCATGCTCATGGCTTCCTCCCAGAAGCGTTTTATCGATTTTTGTAATCGATTACATCTTGAGATATAGGTTGTAGTGGCTTTTTAGATTAGTCAAGACATGAGTTGAGGTAAGTTGTTTCCTATGAGAGGAGGTAACATATCTTGGCCGGGGCTTGGAGGTAACCTGCATGAGCCGAAAAGGATGGCGCTCCGTGAAGGAGATACGCATCGCCGATGTGGCTCGACTTGCCGGGGTATCGACGGCCACCGTCAGCCGCGTCCTCTCGGAGCCGGGAAAGGTGCGGCAGAAAACGCACGATCTCGTGATGGAGGCGGTGCGCCGCAGCGGCTATATCCCCAACAGCACGGCCCAGAAACTGCGCACCCGCCGTACCATGAACGTCTTGGTGGTGGCGCCGCGGCTGACCAACCCGGTCTTCGCCGAGATCCTCCGGGGGGTGGACGACGAGCTCACGCGATTGGGCTACGGTATCATCATCGGCAATCTGGACAACCGCCGGGAGCGCGAGGCGCGCTATGTGGATCTCGCCCTGTCCCGGCAGGTCGACGGCGTCCTTCTGCTGACGGGATACATTCCGGAGAACGGCGCCCGCGACATGCGGGAATCCGGCCTTCCCATCGTGGCCATGTGCGCGGCTATCGATGACGACAAGATCCCGAACGTCGTCGTCCAGGATCGCGAGGCGACCCGCACGGCTGTCGAGTATCTGGCGGAGCTCGGGCATCGCCGCTTCGGCTACATCTCGGGAACGCCGGGTTCGATCATCGAGCACGAACGGTTCGGGGGCTTCCAGGAAGGCATCGAAGCGACCGGCTTCAGCCAGGATGATTTCGTGCGCTGGGAGGGGCCCTTCGTGTTTTCGACGGGCGTCGCGGCAGCCGAATCGTTCCTGAGGATGAAGGATCGCCCCACGGGCATTTTCGCCGCCTGCGACGAGAGCGCCATCGGCTTCATCAAGCGCATCCGGGAGGAGCGCGTCCGCGTTCCGCAGGATGTGTCCGTGATCGGTTTCGACGGGATCGAGTTCTCCGACTACACGGAGCCGACACTCACCACGTTCCGGCAGCCCTTATACGAGCTGGGGTGTGCCGGGGCCGATGTTCTCATGAAACTGATCCAGAACGACATGAAGCCTGAAGACTGGAACATCCGGCTGCCGCTGACTTTGCTGGAGCGCGACACGACCGGGCCGGTTCTGCACAAGGACTACAAATCCCTGCGCCGCTCTTCGATCTGAACGCGCCGCATCGACGATAACCTTTCGACGAAGTGAGGAGAAACGCCATGCAACCGGTCCGTTGGGGAATCCTGAGCACCGCGAAAATCGGCCGGACCAAGGTGGTTCCGGGTATGATGAAAAGCCCGCTCTGCGATGTGGTCGCCGTCGCGTCCCGGGCCGAGGGATCGGCTCGCGCCATGGCGGACGAACTCGGCATCAGGAAGGCCTACGGCTCCTATGAAGCGCTGCTCGCCGATCCCGAGATCGACGCGATCTACAATCCGCTCCCCAATCACCTGCACGTGCCGATGACCCTGGCGGCCGCCGCTGCGGGCAAGCATGTCCTGTGCGAGAAGCCGATTGCCGTCACGGCCGACGAGGCGGAGCAGCTCCGGCAGGCTGCGTCGCAGGTGCTGATCGCCGAGGCCTTCATGGTCCGCCACCATCCACAATGGCAGCGCGCCCGCGACATCATCCGAAGCGGCGAGATCGGAGAGTTGCGCGCGATGCAGATCGCCTTCTCGTATTTCAACGTCGACCCGGGCAACATTCGCAACAAGGCCGATATCGGCGGGGGAGGGCTCCTCGACATCGGCTGCTATGCCGTCGTCGCGGGCCGCTATTTCTTCGAGTCCGAACCGTTGCGAGTCGTCTCGCTGATCGATCGTGACCCCGCCTTCGGCGTCGACCGGACCACGAGCGCCCTGATGAATTTCGGCGCTGGGCGGCAACTGGCCTTCACAGTCTCGACCCAAGCCGTGCCTTACCAGCGGATCCAGGTCCTCGGAACGAAGGGACGCATCGAGATCGAGATTCCCTTCAATGCCCCTCCGGACACACCGACCCGCATCTTCGTGGACGACGGCAGCGCCCATGGCACCCGGTCCGCACGGGCCATCGAGTTCCCGACGGCCGACCAGTATCAACTCCAGGGAGAGGCGTTCAGCCGGGCGATCCGTGGCGCCAGGCCTTTGGATTACGGTTGGGAGGATGCCATCCTGAACATGCGCATCCTCGACGCCTTGCGGCGATCGGAGGCAACTTCCGCATGGGAGAAGGTATAGAATCGATATGACGTAAGGGAAGTTAACCGATCATGATCCGACCTTCTCCGCATTGAGCGGATGCATTGACTTGTCAGGCCGCACAGCCGAAATGTTCTCGCAATCAAAGGCTGTCCTGCGCCGGGCCTCGATGACTGCGCGGGATCACGTCAACGAGCGACAGGTAGGCAATCCCCCATGAACGAGAATCCAGCAGCCATCCCATCGTCCCTGAAGTTCGGCACGAGCGGGCTGCGAGGGCTCGTCGTCGAGCTGAACGGCGTCCCGGCCTTCGCCTATACCCGCGCTTTCGCCGAGATGCTCAAGGAGGACGGCTCGACATCCGCGTCTCGGAACATGGTGTTGGTCGGGCGGGATCTGCGCGAGAGCAGCCCGGGTATCGCCCGGCTGTGCTGCGCGGCTCTGCACGAATCCGGGCTCATCCCGGTGGATTGCGGCGCTCTTCCCACGCCGGCGCTGGCCTATCACGGCATGCGCTTCGGCCTTCCGGCCGTCATGGTCACCGGAAGCCACATCCCGGAGGACCGCAACGGCCTGAAGTTCTACAGAGCTCAAGGTGAAATCGACAAGAAGGACGAGGCTGGGATCCTCGCCTGGCATGGCAAGCTCGGAATTGATTCGGTTCCGGTAGCTGCCAACGGGGTCCGCGCTGATGCGCCCGATATCGATCTGGCCGACGCCTACAAGGCCCGGTATCGGGATTTCTTCGGGAGGGGAGCCCTGACGGGGCTCACGGTCGGGGTCTACCAGCATTCCTCGGTGGCCCGCGACGTCATCGTCGAGATGCTCGAAGCCCTGGGTGCCCGGGCTGTTCCTCTGGGGCGGGCCACGAGCTTTATCCCGGTCGATACGGAGGCCCTGCGCGAGGAGGACGAGGTTCTGGCGCGGCAATGGGCCGCTGAACAGAGGCTCGATGCCATCGTGTCGACCGACGGCGATGCGGACCGCCCGCTCGTGTCCGATGCCAGCGGTGCCTTCCTGCGTGGCGACCTGGTTGGGGCGATCACGGCCAAGTCTCTGGGTGCGGATGCGATCGTGACGCCCGTGACCTCGAACTCCGCCCTGGAGGCCTCCGGCGCCTTCCGGACGGTCCTTCGCACCCGGGTCGGCTCACCCTATGTCATCGAAGGGATGGCCGAGGCGGCCAAGTCCGGGGCGCAGGCCGTTCTCGGGTTCGAGGCCAATGGCGGCGTGCTGCTCGGCTCGGACATCCTGCAGCAGGAGCGCCAGCTCGCCGCGTTACCCACCCGGGACGCCATGCTGCCCATCCTCTGTGCCCTGCGAGAGATTGTCGCCCAGGGCAAGCCCCTGGCTGACATCGGCGCCGCCTTCGCCTTCAAGGCTGCGGCCAGCAACCGGCTGCAGAATGTCGCGACAGACAGGAGCGCAGCTTTCGTTGCCCGATTGCAGCAGGATGAGGCGTTCCGCTCGGACTTGATGGCGCCCTTGGGAGGAGCCGCAGCGATCAATTCCCGGGATGGATTGCGGATTACGGCAGAGAACGGCGAAATCGTGCATTTCCGTCCGTCCGGCAATGCGCCGGAACTGCGGGTCTATGTCGAGGCCACAACCCAGGAACGGGCGGACGAATTGTTGACCTGGGGACTGACCCTGGCGCAGAAGCAGGTGGGTTGAGCGGGCCTGCCATTATGAGGGCCCCAACCTGCGGCGAAGACCCGTAAGACCGCGCCAGTGACAAGTGGATGCGGAATGCCGACCCGGCTGTGCCTTATGCGCGTCCGACGCTCACATAGGTGAAGCCGTGGCGTTGCATTTCCTCGGGGCGGTAGACGTTGCGCAGGTCGACCACCACGGGGGCGGCCAGCACCGCCTTGAGGCGCACGAGGTCGAGGGCGCGGAACGTGTCCCACTCGGTCACCAGCACCAGCGCGTCCGCCCCGCGGGCGCAGTCATAGGCGTCGCGGGCATAGGTCACGTCGCTCAGCACCGCCCGGGCGGCCGCCATGCCCTCCGGATCGTAGGCTTTGACCGTGGCGCCGGCATCCTGCAGCGCGGTGATCACGTCGATCGAGGGCGCATCGCGCATGTCATCGGTGTTGGGCTTGAAGGTCAGGCCGAGCACCGCCACCGTCTTGGCCCGCACCGAGCCGCCGCAGGCGGCGATCACCTTGCGGCCCATGGCGCGCTTGCGCTGGCTGTTGACCGCCGCCACGGTCTCGACGATGCGCATCGGCGCCGCGTGATCCTGCGCGGTCTTGATCAGGGCCAGCGTGTCCTTGGGAAAGCACGAGCCGCCATAGCCCGGGCCGGCATGCAGGAACTTGGCCCCGATGCGGTTGTCGAGCCCGATGCCGCGGGCCACGTCCTGCACGTTGGCGCCCACCTGCTCGCACAGATCGGCGATCTCGTTGATGAAGGTGATCTTGGTCGCCAGGAAGGCGTTGGCGGCATACTTGGTCAGCTCGGCCGTGCGCCGCGCCATSACSAGSAGCGGCGACTGGTTGAGGTAGAGCGGGCGGTAGAGCTCGGTCATCACGCCCTTGGCGCGCTCGTCCTCGGTGCCGACCACGATGCGGTCGGGGCGCTTGAAATCGGCGATCGCCGCGCCCTCGCGCAGGAAYTCCGGGTTGGACACCACGGCGAACTCGGCCTCGGGCCGGGTCTCGCGGATGATGCGCTCGACCTCGTCGCCGGTGCCCACCGGCACGGTCGACTTGGTGACGATGACGGTGTAGCCGTCCAGSGCSGCGGCGATGTCGCGGGCGGCCTGGTAGACGTAAGACAGGTCGGCATGGCCGTCGCCGCGGCGGGACGGGGTGCCCACCGCGATGAACACGGCCTCGGCGTGCTGGACCGCCTGGGCGAGGTCGGTGGTGAAGGTCAGGCGCTCCTCGCGCACGTTCTTGGCCACGAGATCATCGAGGCCGGGCTCGAAGATCGGGATGGCGCCGCGGTTGAGGGCCTCGATCTTGGCCGGGTCCTTGTCGACGCAGCACACCTCATGGCCGAAATCCGCAAAGCACGCGCCCGACACCAGCCCCACATAGCCCGAACCGATCATCGCCACACGCATCGAGAGCTCCGTCAATCAAACAATGTTGTCGATACCGGAAAACGGTGACACCTCGTCAACCAAGCGGCCTTACTTGGACAGTTGGGACGCGGCTCGATGGTTCTGTGGTCCGGTTTGATCATATTCCATCAAGCACATCGTCCTCGCGGAAGAGGCCTGAAAAGCGCAGCGCCTACATTATAGCCATCCTTTATGCAAGGACGGTCTGTGTGGGGGGCTGCTCGGTACAATACGGAGCGAGGATACATGCAGGGCCTGAACTGGCGTGAGGTTATTGCCGGGATCGTGTCCATCGTGATCGATCCTTTCAGGTTTCTTACAGGTTCCTGGTAGCGCAACGCCGGCCGCTTCGACGGCCTAGCCTCAGAGGGCAGTCCGAGCCATAATTTGGCGAGAAACTCAATGAAAGAAGGGGTTGACCAACGAACCGGGAATGCCTAGGCGTACCATAACAATGAAACGTTGGTCGATGGCTTAAAGGTGAGCGAGATCTAAGGTCAAGCTTGACTCCGCTCCAGTAATTCACATCGGCCTTGCCACCATCGCCGCAGGTTTCTGGACGCTCGCTACCGATAGGGTGCAACTTTGAAGCTGATCATCCAAATCCCCTGTTACAACGAGGCCGGAACGCTTGCGATTGCCTTGGCAGCGCTCCCGCGCAGCGTTCCAGGATTCGACGTCGTCGAGTGGCTGGTGATCGATGACGGCAGCGTCGACGATACGGCACGTATTGCCCTGCAAAACGGCGTCGACCATGTGGTCCGCCACAGCCGAAATCAGGGGCTTGCACGCGGATTCATGACAGGTCTGGAGGCATGCCTTGAGCGAGGGGCGGATGTCATCGTCAACACGGATGCAGACAACCAGTACAATGCGGACGATATCCCGGCACTTGTAAGCCCGATCCTGCAGCATAAGGCGGATATCGTGGTCGGCGCACGTCCGATCGATACGATCGAGCATTTTTCTCCGGCCAAGAAGTTCCTGCAGAAGCTCGGTAGCTGGGTCGTCCGAGTCGTAAGCCGGACCAGCATTCCCGATGCCCCCAGCGGCTTCCGAGCCATGAGCCGGGCGGCCGCGCAGCGCCTCGTCGTGTTCAGCGACTACACCTACACGCTTGAGACCATTATTCAGGCCGGACAGAAGAACATGGCGATCATGTCGGTTCCGGTCCGCGTCAACGAGGATCTGCGCCCTTCGCGGCTTCTTAAAAGCATTCCATCCTATATCCAGCGATCCATCGGAACGATGGTCCGTATCTTCGTGATCTATCGGCCGTTCCGCTTCTTCGGCGTCCTCGGTGGCGTCCTGTTCCTTCTGGGATTCCTGATCGGGCTCCGCTTTCTGTTTTATTACGCCACCGGGGCCGGTGAAGGTCACGTTCAATCCCTGATCCTGGCGTCGGTGCTGCTCGGCATGGGATTCCAGACGATCCTCGTCGCGTTTCTGGCTGATCTGCTGGCCGCGAACCGCAAGCTGCTCGAGGATATTCGCGTCACAGTCAAACGCGCTCCCACTGATATGAGCCATAGCACCGTCAATCTCGAAGATATGACGTTGCGGCAGATATCTCCCCTGGGACATCATGGAAGCATGACTGAGGCTGACGCCGCTCAAGGGAATGTGGTAGCCAACCGCTGAAGGATGGCTGCCCGCCGCTCGACAGCCGGACACTCCGGTGCGACGTAGGGGGATTCAACCCGCTCTGGGCTGGCTATCGGCAACGGTTCGAAAAGGTAAACCGATGAGCTTGAAGATGGCTGGAGGTGCCAAAGAAGCCAGACGCCCAGATCAAGAGCTCTCCGTGAAGCATGAAAACGCGCAGTCCTCCTTCATGCGGAGGGCATCGGTGCTGGCTGGCTTGAAGAAGCACATGCACTGGGTCGGGAGCGCTCTTGCGACTGCCGGGATCCTCTTCGTTGCACTACGTTTGCGCGAATATGGGGGGCAAATCAACTTCAAGGACTTCGGTTGGGAAATCTGGTGGGTTGTCGGAGGCTGCGCGCTAGCCTACTGCATAGCGAATCACTTGATGGCGCTCGCTTGGTGGAATTTGCTCGCCCAATTCGGAACTGTGACATCGCAGCGTTGGGCGATCAGAACATACGGTATTTCACAGCTCGCCAAATATGTGCCCGGCAACATCTTTCATCTTGCCGGCCGGCAGGCGATGGGGATGGCCGCAGGCGTGCCAGGCTGGACTCTTGCGAAATCGACCTTTTGGGAGCTGGGACTGCTCGCATTTGCCGGAGCTCTGTTCAGCTCTCTGGTATTGCCTTTGCTGGTCGCTTCGCTGCCGCTTGCGCTCGGAGTAGGTGCCTTTGCCTTGGCATTCGCGTTCATCCTTGTCGGACTTGCGACCTATCTCGGCTCGGCAGCCGTGCGGGCGTTTGGGCTGTACGTCGTCTTTCTTGCCATTTCAGGAACGCTGTTCGTCTGCCTCATTGAAACGATCTTCCCATCGGCTGTGGCATCCAGCTCAAGCTGGATTGTGCTGTGCGGTGCCTATGTGGTGGCGTGGCTGATCGGCCTCGTCACTCCAGGAGCGCCTGCCGGTGTCGGAGTGCGGGAACTCGTGCTGGTCTTTCTGCTGCAAGGACTTGTCGGCGAAAGCGAGCTGGTGCTCACAATCATATTGGGCCGAGTCGTCACGGTCGTCGGCGACTTGCTGTTTTTCGTGCTCTCGTCGGTTCAGAAGAAACGCCAAGCAATCGCGGTTACGCCGTGAGGGCCGGAAACTGCTGAACAATTCCGAGTTTGCTTTTCCAAAGCATCGGACGTGAATTCGGCCCCACGTCCGATGCTTTAAGATTTTGGTTTCTCGCATCTTTGCACGCAAACTGGTTTCTACTTTTGCGTTCGATGCTCTAGCATGTTGGCGGAACGACGGTTCAACGGACCGTCCACGCGTTTCGCCTATCTCCCCCAATCGCCCTTAGAGCGGATTCGATTTAGGTGAACTCGTATCCGCAGTTGCTGAGATAGTTCTGACACTCGTCCGCCGGGAAGCGATCGAGCATTTCTCCGATGGTCGTCCAGAGTGCCTCCTTGGTGCGCGCCGCTGCCTGGCGCAACAGCGCCTTGAGCGCCTTGA